>DAIDGT010000003.1 GCA_027459825.1 bacterium | reverse complement strand
ACAGAAAAAATCTAATTTGCCCCAATCACTATGTACGATAATTTTCCACCACTATCATTTGAAAGGTTAACAGTAAAACCAGTACTTGTCTGGGTTGTAATATACGCAACCGTATTCCAGTATGGAGTTACTGTTACAACATAATTATTTGATGATAATGCTTTTGCAAATGTTATTGTATAACTACTGACTCCTTCTGGTACCTCTACATTTCCCGCATAATTTGTCGATATTATGCCTTCAACTGAAAGATTACCTGCTATTGATACGTTACTTGATATATTCAATACACTATCTGATAGCACTACATCTGATAGTATATTGGAAAAATCTGTTACAGGATTGTAGTATTCTCTTTCTACCATCATCAGTATCTCTCCTTTAAGGTAAGTATTTCCATTTTCTGTAAATGTAGATACTCCTGGTGTACTGCTAGTTAGAGAATTGAGAGCAACTCCTACAACTTCTCCTGGTTCTGTTGCTAACTCTCCGTATCCTGCTATACTAGACCCGGTTATCATATCCCCTGTATTAATTTGACCATTGACATTTGTTACATTGACAAGTACTCTTCCTGCAAGTGCAAGTGGTATCATATTAGACTCTTGATGCAATATTATTCCAGGATTTGAAGAGATCACTCCTAGCATATTTGTATCATAAGGGGTATCTGTTAGTACTGTAGTAAAGTTGTCTACGCTGTTTAACGATGTATTAGGATTTGATTCTGACACGATATTGCCAGCTACAATACCACTATTGTCTGGTATATCTTCAGCAACATCTGCTGGTGTTCCTGATGCTGTTACAGTTCCTGCAAATATTGCATTACCATTATCATCTACAGATGCAATATCCTTCCATGTACTAGTACCTTGTTCTGACCTTATTATGAAATTACCTGAGGTATTATTCATAAGATACAAATTATTATTATCTGATGATAAACCAAAGGCACATGATACTACACATATTGAAGAGGCAGTATTAGTACTGTTTCCACTACCACCAATGAGAGGACCAGAAAATGTTCCGTTTGCGGCTGTAATATTACCAGTAAAGGTGGCAGAGGATGAAGAAGTGATTGCTCCAGATGCGGCAATGGTAAGACCAATTGAAGTGCTATTACTATTTCCAAATTCAACTCCCGCAGATCTTGTGGAGTTTGCTCCATTAGGGTTAGTTGTAATAATTGCTGATGTAGGGGGAGTACCTGATGTACCTGTAGAACCTGTGTCAGTAAAAGAGGTAGAGTTTGTTGAATAGTAAGTATTCTCCCCACCTGAGTATGTACCACGATATACCTTATATGAAGTAGCACCAGAGTATGTATTCCATGAGAGAGTTGCTGTATTTGTATTAGTTGTTGCGCTATTGTTTGAAGGTTCTGTTGATGATGAGAATGGATTACCTCCTAGTTGTGCATAGTACACTGTTGTTACAGAATTACCACTAGAAAATCCTCCAATGACATAAACATATCCATTATATGATAAAGAAGATGCAAAGGTTCTATTTTGAGGCAAATTAGTTGTAGTATTCCAAGTGCCAACAGTCCCATTACTATTAATTAATGTATAATAGACTGTTACTGACCATGACCCTGTATCACCACCTATTACATAGATATATCCACCATACTCAGCTATTCCTGCACCTTCATCTCCTATAGGTAAAGAAGTTGTGGTACTCCAGGAACCAACAGTTCCATTACTATTTATGGGAGCATAGTATACTGTTGATAAAGGACTACCATTATATCCACCAATCTCATAAATGTACCCATTATATTCTACACTGGTTGCATATGCTATCGATTGAGGTAATGAAGTTGTAGTACTCCAGGAACCAACAGTTCCATTACTATTAATTAATGTATAATAAACTGTTGATAACCAACCACTATTATCCCCACCAATCTCATAAATATATCCATTATATTCAACTGATGATGCATTATATATTCCTGATGGTAGAGAAGTTGTAGTGTTCCAGGAACCAACCGTCCCATTACTATTAATTAGTGCATAGTAGACTGTCGACAAAGATGAGGATCCATTATCTCCACCAATTTCATATACATATCCGTTGTATTCAACCGAAGTTGCATATGCATAAGATCCGTAATAAGCTGTAGATTGAGGAAGTGCTGTTGTAGTACTCCATGTCTGAACACCAGTAAGAACCCCTACATCAGTATACGAAGTAGATGTAGTAGATATCCTCTCATTCTCTCCTCCCGATGTAGTACCCTTGTATACATAATATCCTGTCGCTCCTGATACTGCATTCCAAGATATCGTTACACTATTCGTACTTCCTGATCCTGTAGTGGCACTTACCTCAGAGGACACTGTTGTCTCCCCATTACCATCATATGCGCTTACCTGGTAATAATTAGTAACCCCAGATCCAATATTTCCTCCTGTAGATGATGCTACTGCGCTTACTCCACTTGGAGATGATAGTGTCGGAGTTGTCACTGTTATCTCATTAGACGGTGTACTTTCTCCTCCGGAGGTTACTGCTGTCACTTCATAATAGTATGTTCCTCCATTCAGTGTTCCTCCTGTTGGAGATGTGGATGCCAATGTTATTGTTCCCATTGCTGCCATTGAGGATGTTCCCCACGCATATCCCGCTCCTAAGGATCCATCTGTATATGGAGTTGCAACTGCACCAACCTCTAGTTGCCACCCATCTGTATAGAAACTATCACTTCCAGTTGATCCTATTATCTCGAGTGTCTCTTGTGTCTGGGATGAACCTGTCGTAAATGATAGGGTTACTCTCTCCCATGAACCTACTGTTGTATCTGTACTGCTTTTTATGTTTGTTGTGACACTTGTAAGATACGCTCCTCCTGATACTATGTACACATATGCTGAGGCACTGTATTTTGTATTATATGATAATCCTGTTACCGTCTGCTCTATTCCTTGATTAGAATTATTTGTAACAATATCCATGGAATATGTCCCATACAATGCTTTTGTATTATCTGTTATGTATGTCGTAGGTGTACCCACCTTAGTATATCCTGTTACTGTTGTTGCTCCATTACCATCTTTTTCAAATGATGGATTATTTATTAAATTTGTTGTTGCTCCTACTATGTTTACTGACTCACTACTGTCTGCAAGATTCACATCTGATCCTAAATTTATAGACCCACCTATATTACTAACTCCAGACGCTGTCACATTTCCTGTTATTGATATATTACCTGTCTGTGATGAAGAAGGTGATAATTCTACAAAATTACCAGACAAAGACGCTCCTGATGGACCTTGAGGTCCCTGTGGACCTGTTGCACCTTGCGCACCTTGCAATCCTTGTACACCTTGAGCTCCTGTTACCCCTTGTACCCCTTGTATCCCTTGTGTACCTTGTGCCCCTGTAGCTCCAGTCTTACCATTTGTTCCATTAGTACCTATCTGAGATGACCATCCTATCGTTCCTCCTCTGTATATATACAATGTATCATTGCTCTTATCAAAATACTCCTCCCCTACTTTTGGATTTGTCGGCGCATTAATCGGGGTAAACTGTATGATGTTGGTATTAGTATTATTCGTCTTTAACGTACCATTTACTGTCACTATCCCATTGTATGTATTTGTCCCATTAGCTCCCTTAAGATTTATATCACTGCTTGATACCTTAGAATACAAATTAGTATTATTAGATCCTAGAATTTTATGTATAAAAAGTATACCTCCACTCAGAGAAACAAATAACATGATATATATAAAGTATCTGCGAATAAATAACATACCTTATTTATATTAATCATTATATAAAATGTTTGCAATATACAAAAAAATTATTGAAATATATTGATATAAAGGGTAATATATTGGTCATATTATGGCAGAAAGATTTAGACTTTTTACAGACGCAGGATCAAGAGGGAACCCAGGTAATGCAGCTTACGGTGTTTTCATCTATGATAAAAATAATAAACTGATAGATTTCCATGGTAAGTACATAGGAGTACTTACAAACAATCAAGCAGAATTTTCAGGCCTTATAGCTGGTCTTGAACTTGGACTAAAAAATAAAATTACAGAAATAGATTGCTATTCAGATAGTAATTTAATGGTAAATCAAGTAAACGGTTTATTTCAAATAAAAGATGCATCCCTTAAGATAAAGGTTGATAAAATAAGAGATTTAATGAAAAGATACAAAAGCGCAACATTAACATATGTAGAAAGAGAAAAAAATAGTATTGCAGACAAAATGGTAAATATAATACTGGATGCAAAAGTAGCATGATAGAATATATAAAAGCAGAATACATAGATGATATAAAAAACTACATACAAGAGAAACAAGGTGAAAATTTAAAAATTAATGTATTAGATGAAGAAGAAATAGGTATAAATAAAATATTAGAAGAACTGGAAAATCTAAATATATTTGAAGACATAAGAGTATTTATTCTAAAAAATCCCAAGACTATACTTAGTAAGTTAAAAGATATAAAAACAGATGATCTAATCTATGTATACCTACCTCCAAAAAGTAAATTAAAAGCCACTCAGTTAAAACAAGAAAACATAGAGAAGTATATAAACACAATTTTTAGCAAGAAAGGAATAAAAATTACAGCAAATACCATAAGGCAAATTATAGAGATAGTAGGAGAAAATAGGATGATGCTCAAACAGGAAATAAACAAGTGCATTAATTTTATAGCTCCAAAAAAAGAAATCTCAGATATACGAGAGATTAAAGAAATTTTATCTTACGAGACACAGTCTCTAATATGGAATTTAACAGATGCAATAGTCAAAAGGGAAAAGAAAAAGGCGATGATAGAATATTTAAAACTGAAAGAAACAGGAGAAGATTCTAGAGGAATATCATCTATCATAGCATGGCAAGTAAAAATGATGCTCCTTATAAAAATACAAATAGAGAAAGGGTATAATTCAAATCAAATCAAAAACAATATTTTTAAAGCTACAGGTTCAAAAATATCTGATTTTACAATATCAAAAATAAAAAATGTTACAGGCACATACTCTCAGGAAAAGTTAAAAACAATTTTTCACAAAATTATAAACCTAAATACAGCAACTAATAGGGGAGAAATCGATATAGATATCAGTCTTCCTATGCTTATAACCTCTATCTAAATCTCTTCACAATTTTTTTCTTATGGATATTAAGAGAAATCATATCTGTAAAGTAAGAATATATCAACCCAATTATAAGGAGTATAAACCCAACAGCAATTAACATGTATGTAGGTACATCAAACCCCGTATTTGGTAAAACTGTTGTAGATGCTGCATCTACAGTTAATATTACAGTACAAGGAGTAGATAACTTTGCACCAGTATTATCAGTAACACCTGAAAGCGATATGGTAAATTTCTCAGAAGTACCAGATATGGTAGAAGGAACTTCCCATGAAGCACTGTTTCCTGAACTAGAAGGTGTCAGTGTACCTGATGTAGGAGACACACTCCATGAAGCTTTTGAATAATCTAGTTTAGCAGTTGATATAGAATCTTTTATACCAGAAACAATTTCAACAGGAGCAGAAGAACCTGCAGTAAATGTTGTACCAGAAGCTCCATTTTGGGTTACAGCAAAATTATTACAAGAAAGTGTACCAACAGTTACTGCGACAGTTTTAGAACTACAAGTAGAAGAATTTAATATAGCACTAGTTATAGGAGATGATTCAACCCCTGTAGATGATTGTACCCAAGCAGTAGCAGAGTAGTTATCTTTATAATTTGCACCTGTCCAGACAAACGTACCACCAGAAGAATTCACATACTCTGGAGAGAAGGTGTACACCCTACTTTTTGATACAGTATCTGTAATATACCCATCAACAGAATAAGAAGATGATGTATTAGGTGCAGCCTTCCAGGCAATGTTAATTTGTCCAGCTGAACCACATGTCATACTAAGTGAGGCAAGTGGTGCAACAATGGTTTTATTTGATGATGTAGTAGTATTACTACTAGTAGATGACGAATTTTTACCAGAAAATAATTTACTTATATTCCCAAAAAGATTTGATGAATTATTTGCACTTATTATAATTAATGCAATAATCCCTAAAGCAAGAAGAACGCCTACAATAGTCAAAATTTGTAAAGTAACATTTTTCTTTTTCTCAACATTTTTTTCCAGATTTGCAGTATCAGCACTACCAACATTTTCTGGAGGTTTAGAAGAATTCGTCTGACTTGTATTACTATTATTAAGTGGATTCATACTTTACATATTTAATATATCTTTAATAAAAAAACTTGTCAATAAATTAGATACCTACCTCTTCCCACTTCTGTAAATTACGATCAATAAATTTCAAAAAGGTTATATTATAAATAGACACATATGCAGGATTAAATACAACCTGAGTTGCAGGATACCAAGGATCACATCCTCCTAAATCTCTACCATCCTGTATTTTTCCATATGCAATTACGCTTCCATTAACATATAACTGTTGATGCTGACTTCTAACACATACAGGTTGGTTTGGAGCACAATTACTATTAATACAAGATGCTGCACCATAAGACCAATTTATAGTTATACTAGAACTACAATTTGGACTTTGAGCAGAAGATACTGTATATGTAACATTCTCCTGCACTGGATCATACACAGTAAAGGAAGCCTGACTTTCGGTTGAACTATATGCAACTGTAGTTGTATTAGAACCAAGAACAAAATACGAACTATTTCCTGAAGGTGATGAAGAAGCAGATAGCTGTACACCAAGGAGAGGAGCATTTACAGGCGTATAGTAAACATTAATTACCAAATCTGTACCAAGCTGAGGACTCTTTGTTGAAGTATTTAATGTAATCTGACAAGAAGTAGTACTTGTACCCCATGAAACGGTCACAGTTGGAGAATTACATTGACTAGCCAATGCAATAAAATTCACGCTTTCAGCATGGCTATCTGTTTCAGTAAATGTGGCCACGCCAGAACTATTAGTTAAAGCATAAGTATAACCTGGAGTTACATAAGACCCCATAGTATCATCTACTACAATATATTGATTTCCAACATTGCTACCTGAGAGTGTAGCAGTAAGTGTTATGGACTGCCCTGTCTTAGGATTATAGTTATTAGATGACAATTGTAATTGACATGTATTATTAGTAGAAATATCAAGAGTAACACTTATTGAATTAATAACATTGTTATTTAACACAATCCCAGATACAGTTATAACATTTCCAGAAATAGTAGCCGATAGAGGAACAGTGCTTCCATTAGTACCAAAAAATTCTCCAGCTTTGACTCCTGATACAGTATAACCAGAAGGAACTGTCCCTGAAGGTACTGTTATTTGTAATTGAAAATAATTAAATGCACAGTCAAGCTGGCTTTGAGCAACAGATAGAGTATAATTACCACTTGTATCTGTCACAGGATAAGGATAGCCACCTGCAGTACATGAACTATCTATTTCATAATATTGACAAGAAGCTTCACCAGGAGGAGTGGGGTATGATGGACCATATCCGACACTTGAATTAACAACTCCATTACTCCCATACTCCCACAAATAAGTCCCTCCATTGTTATTCCATAAGTTATATGTAGGACCCCATGTTTCTGTTGAGCTTCCAAATGAAGATTGTCCTGTATACTCAGAACCTTGCAATGAGAAGTTTGCACTGGAAACTGGGACAGATCCAATAGATACCCCATTGATATAACTTTCTTTAGCAAAATTTAGATAAAAACCTGCAAAGTTACTAGTAATTGTGGTAGGAGCACCCTGACCACTAGTAGTTTCATAACAGTCAGAAGTGCCATTTGTAAAATTACAATTACTACCAGGATAATAAGTAGTAGCAGCATGAACATGAATAACAAACAAAACAAACATTATCAATAAAATAGGCAGCGATAATATCAATTTTCTTGTTAAATTTAAATTTATTAACATTAGTAAGTTATTATACTAGAATTAGATTCAAGTTTGGAGATCATACTACTTACGCTATTATATTTACCAGATACACTTTTCTGGACAATAAAATAATAATATCCTGTATAGCCACCTGGAACTTTTGGCTGACTTAGATAATAATTTTCTACAGAAGATTTAGACCCAGAAGAAATAGATTCAATGGTATCTAACACCTGAGTATTAGGAGCAAAAATTTTTAGAGCATAATTGTCTTCAGTAAGACCAGAGTAATTAATTACAAATGCTTTATTAACATTATTCTGCGAATACGAAGATGCATCTGTAAAAAGAGATTTAAATGCAGAAGATTCTGTAATAGGAGCTATAGTTTTTATATCAATAATTTTGTACCAATTATCTATTGTACTATACGCCTGACTTTTTTTATCGTTAAAGGAAGGATTATCTCCTCCTAGATATCTCCAACCATAATTAGTAATAAATTCTGTACCTGTATAACTTTTTACTAACATATTCTCTATTTTTGAGGTTACTAATTTTTGGAAATAATAGTTATAAATCTGGTTTGCACCTTTCGTAATAAAACTTACTTGCCAAGGAGTATTAGGGCCATAAGCTGCAGCATAAACATCCTGTTTTGTTGGTAAATCTTTATGAGAGGAAAGATAATTGTATTCCACTGTATAAGCCACAAAATTTGATAATTCCCCTTTATAGTTAGTAGTACAAGAAGTATTGTAGATAGCATACCTATTACAATTATAACTAATAAGATTCTGTAAACTTAAGGAATTTCCATTAACCTTAGCAACTATTTTGGGTCCAAATCCAAAAAGACCACCAATATATTGAATATTTGGAATAAATAAAAATATTACTACAAATACAACAAGCACAATAGCTGATATAACAAGGATGCCCTCTTTCTTAAACGAGGAGAAGTACTTTTCAAAATCTTTTGACATACTTATTTCATAATAGTATTCTTAAGATTTTTTTTCAATTGAGGTCAAAGATATTCTGAAATGTTTGCATTTTGCTGAGCAAGAGTTGATGCATAATGCAAATGTCCTGATGAGTCAGCGACAAAATACCAATAACTATTAGGTGCAGAGTGTATAGTAGCATTAATTGATGTAGATCCAGGAGAACAAATAGGTGTTGGAGGCAACCCCGGATAAAGCCTAGTATTATATGGGGAAGTAATTTCTAGATCAGAAGGTGTAATATTTCGAGTCCACCAAGTTCCCTCAGATTGATTAAAACCTAATGCATACTGAACAGTTGCATCTGATTGAAGAGCCATTCCACTTGTAAATCTCCTTATAAAAATATTCGCAACAATAGGTTTATCAGAATCATATAAAGTTTCTCTCCTTACAACAGAAGCAATGATCATGGTCTGATATAAAGAGAGGCCATCACTATTATTCAAAAGCCCATTTCGATATTTTTCAAAAACATTCTTTTCAAAAGACGATAATTGCATTTTAATCATCTGCTCAGAAGTTATATTTAATGGAACATCGTATGTATCAGGATATAAAAAACCTTCAAGAGAACTACCAGAAGGAATATATTTCATAAAAGAGTAGTCATTTTCAAATAAAGAAATATCATTTTGAGCAATATTAATATATTCTGATACAGAAAATTTATAATCTTTATTATTAACATCAAGCTCATTTCTAATCAAAGCAGCATCTTCTTCTATTCTTAAACCTGAAGGAATATCAAGTTGCTTATAGAATGATCCCTTTTTGAATGTGCTTATCATTTGAGGAACATTCTCACCCTTATATATCCTATATATTCCAGTATCGAAAACAAATAGAGGATTATGTAAATCCATATATATGGACATCATAAAAGGAGAGGAGATTAACTTATCAGAATAAAGTTTTGATATTACTGTTCTTTCACTATCTCCTGCAGCGATTTTAAAATCTACGTAGCTAGATTTTATATTATTTTTCGAATAAATATCATTCTTATATATCAAAAAAGAAGTAACTACTAATACTATAAAAAGCAAAAATGATATTAGTTTATAATATTTTATAATCATTATTGTGAAGACATGTAATCAAGATACTCTTGAAGGATAAGTTGAGCAGATAAATCATCTAATCTTCCCTTAGAAACACCTTTTTTTACCCTTATAGACTGAGACTCCCTCGAAGTTAGTGTCTCATTCCAGAATACCACTTTATATTTATTTTCAAAAGGCTTAACGAAATCATGTATATTTAATGCAATACTACTCTCTTCACCTGATACATCAAAAGGAATTCCAACTACTATAGTAGAAATATCATACTCAGCCAAAAGATTATTAAGCCATGGATAAAATTGATCATTGTTCCTTTCTACTGAAAATCGACCAGCAACTCTACCATTCTTATCAGAAAGTGCTATTCCTATATATTTTTCTCCCCAATCAATCCCTAGTATATACATAAAAAATCACTACTAATTAAGAGATGCCCTAATTCTTCTAATTCCTTGTCCAGCAGATTCCTGTTTATCAATCTTAAAAGTTCCAAGATCAGAAGTAAATCCAAAATGCGTTCCACCACAAAGTTCCATAGAAAAATCACCTATCTTAATAATTCGTACATCATTTGCATATCTATCTTCAAAAGCAAGATTAACACCCATTCTACGAGCGTCATCAAGAGTAGTTTCTATTATTTCAATCTTATCACCTTTCTTAATCTCTGCATTTACAATAACCTCTACACTCTTTATCTCATCATCTGTGAGAGGTCTATCGAAAGAGAAATCAAAACGAAGCCTATCTTGATCTACAAATGAACCTTTTTGCACAATTTTTACAGATAATAGTTTATGCAAAGCAGATGAAAGTAAATGCACTGCAGTATGGTTATGTGAAGTTTTATCTCTAACATTCTTGTCAACAATAGGATCAACTATATTTCCAGATTTTAATTTTTCACTTTCATGTTCGTATTCACCAAAATGTACAAATACACCACTTTTTGTTTTTTTCACACTTTTTACATTCACAATAATGTTATGCCCCAAAACTTTACCAACATCTCCAACCTGACCACCACTTTCAGCATAAAAAGGAGTTTTATCTAAAACAAAACTAACAAAATTTTGCATATCTACAACTTTGAGAACTTCAGATCCTCCAGGAACAGTAAGATCCAAATAACCTACAAATTCAGTTTTTGGAAGTTCTCCATACTCAACCTCCATTTCTTTACCCAAAGTAAAAGACGAAGACATTTTAGATTTACTCTTCTGTACTTTCATAAGATCTAGGAAACCTTGATCATCGAAAGAAATATTACGAGAAGTTAGTATATCTTTCAATATTTCTATATTAAGACCATATGTATCATGTAAAAGAAACATACTATCACCTGATATTTTATTGTCCTCCACAACCTTATCCAGAACTTTAAAAGACCTTGACAGTACTTTTACAAAACTTTCAATTTCATTACCTAAAACAGACTTTACACTATCCTTATTCTCACTAATCTCTTTGTACTCAACTCCATAAATATCCGAAATAGCATCTACAACAGTCTCCATAACCCTATTATCTAAAGGAAGATTCATAGAATATATCTGGATCATAACCCTCCTTATCAATCTCCTTAAAACATATCCTCTATGTAAATTTGAAGGAAATGTTCCATCAATAATGAGAAACACGGATGCCTTTATATGATCAGCAATAATATTCATCTGTTTTTTATAATCGCCATAACTTTTACCAGAAACACTTTCAATGCTCCTGATAATAGGTACAAATAAATCAGTTTCAAATACACTTTTCTTTCCTTGAAGTAGTGTAACTAATCTTTCAAGACCAGCCCCCGTATCAACATTAGTGTAAGGAAGCCTACTATAATTACCATCCATATCTTTATAGTATTCCATGAAGACTCCAGCATTCCATACCTCAATAAACCTATCACAATCACAACCTGGTGCGCATGTTTCCTTACCACAACCTACCTCTTTTCCCATATCATAATAAATTTCAGTGGAAGGACCACAAGGTCCCTCTAAACCAGGGGGACCCCAGAAGTTATCCTTCCAACCAAGTTTTATTATCCTTTCTTTTGGAAGACCAACACTAACCCAATGATTATACGAGTCTGTATCTTCAGGTATTTTACTATCACCAGCAAAAACAGTTGCCCATATTTTATCCATAGAAAGTCCAAATTCTTTAACTAACAGTTCAAGGGCAAGTGATATTGCCTCTTCCTTATAGTAATCACCAAATGACCAAGACCCTAACATTTCAAAAAAAGTCAGATGTCTTCCATCGTTTCCAATATCATCAATATCTGTTGTTCTAAAGCTTTTTTGTACAGAACATGCCCTCGGATTTTCAGATACATCTTTCTGCCTTAACAGATAAGGCATCATCTGAACCATACCGGCAGTAGTAAAAAGCAATGTAGGGTCATCAGGAACAAGAGATGACGATGGGAACAACTTATGCTTATGTTTTATAAAAAAGTCTATAAATTTTTTACGGATTTCATTTCCTGTCATATATATTTACTAAAAAGACGACGATGGGATTCGAACCCATGTATACGGTTTTGCAGACCGCGTCCTGAACCAACTCGGATACGTCGTCAAATCATTTAGATTATCATTATATCAAACATCAAAAAATAAATGATCCTATAGGAATAATTAAGAAAGGGTATTAGCAATTCTTCCAAAAAATGAAAAACAAAATTTTTCACCATTATACGCCTTATACATTAAAAATATACTCATAACAAGCCATACAATAAACAAGGCTATATTCAATAGTGTAAAGAAGAACGACAAGAAATTCGCAGATAAAACTCTAAATAAGATAAATACAATAACAAAAGTTAAATTAAAAAAGATGCTTTGAACAGAATTGAATTGCAAAAATTTATCTTTTCTTATTAAAGATAAGACAAAAGTAACAAGATCAAATACAAGTATATATGAAGAAGCTGCTATTACATTTTCCGATTTTATACTATCAACTTCCTCTATAAGAGAATCGCTTGACCCTGAACTATTAGACACAGCAGCAGTACTACTTCTATTACTACTCTCAACATTAAAAACAGTATTATTACCTTGACCAGAAGACTTCACAGAAGAGTATACATCTTCAGGAGGAGTAGGTATTACTTGTTCCTGTGGCTCAACTTTAGGGGGATTAACCACAGGATCCACAGAAAAGGTAGTATTCTCTAAATTTACCTGATGAGGCTTAGAAAACATTTCATCTATATTGGGAACAGGAGGTGTATTCAAAGGTTGATGATCACTTTCCTGTAAATTAGCATTAACAGTAGTGTTAGATGAATTACCAGATACATTATTTTTCTCTTCTACCTCATGAACCTTATGAGTATTGAGAATATAATCATAAGGATCAGAGATATGAATACTTGAGTTAGGATTGTTATTAGTACCTATATCATTACTGCCATCTGTATTTGAATCACTCTTCTCAGGAACTTTGAACTCCTGATTTGGTGTCAGAGTATTGTTATTATCCATAAAATACTTATATCAATATGTATAATGATATAATATTATCTTGTAAAAATAAAGTTTTTAAGATAGACACAATGAAATATATATATGCAGATAATGCAGCAACAACAAAAATAGACCCAAGAGTATTGGATGAGATGATGCCATATCTCAAGGAGACATTTGCAAATCCAAGCTCAATACACTCCATGGGGCAAAGATCAAGAAGAGCTATTGATAGATCGAGGGAGTGTATTGCATCATACATAGGCTGTGACATTCAAGAGATAGTATTTACATCAGGCGGTACTGAAAGTAACAACCTTGCAATTAAAGGTATGACATTAAAAAATAAAGGTCACGTAATAACATCAGCTATTGAACATGACTCTATCTTAAAACCAATATCAGAAATATCTGAAAATAGACACATTACCTATATAGATCCTGACAGCATGGGACACATTTCCACAGAAGATGTAAAAAATAATATAAGAGATGATACAGTGCTTATATCAATAATACATGCAAACTCAGAAATAGGAACTCTGCAAGATATAAAAGCAATATCTCAAATAGCGCACGAGAAAGGTATTCCTGTCCACACAGATGCTATGCAATCATTTAAATATGAAAATATCATGGAAACAGATGCAGATTTAATTACATTTGGATCTCATAAAATACATGGCCCAAAGGGAATTGGAGCACTATACATAAAGAGACAGACACAGATAAAACCTATGATTACAGGAGGAGAGCAAGAATACAAAATGAGAGGAGGAACTGAGAGTACTGCCCTAATTGTAGGCTTTGCAAAAGCAGTAGAAATACTAAAAAATGAAAGAGAAGAAAGATACAAATACGTCAAAAATTTACAATCTGAATTCGAGAAAGAAATACTCTCCCAAATTCCAGGATCACGAATCAATGGAGCAGAGGAAAAATTACCAGATATATCAAACATATATTTTAAAGATATTCTTGCAGAAACTCTTCTCATTAATTTAGATAGAGAGGGAATAGAAGCATCAGCGGGCTCTGCATGTACAGCACTATCAATAGAACCATCACATACCCTAAAGGCCATAGGAATGACAGATGATGATGCAAAAAGATCTATAAGATTTAGCTTTTCACATGAGAATACAACTGAGGATATTCACACAATACTAAAGGTAATCTATAAAATACACAAAGCACAATTTTAATATGTGCGAAAAATTGGTAATATTTAATATGTGAAGGGATATGATGCAGAAGCAAACAGAGATAATGTGCTACTAAAGTCAATGGAGAGGATATCCTACCCAATATTTATTCTAGTCATCATAATATTTCATATTCCTGCAGCAGGAAGTATATATACAAAAAACATAACTGCAAATACATACCTACCACTCTTTTTAATAATCTATGAAATTATATGGCATAATTTTTTTAAGAAAACATCAATATCATTTAAAATATCTCTAGACTTCTTAGTTATAACTACAGCAACATTTCTTTTTATGTACATAACAACAGGAATTGAGAATGGCCTTCTTTCTATGATAGTATTACTTGTCCTTGCTGCATTCTCAAGACTTGAGAGTATTCAAAATTTCATTTTCTATACCCTGTACATTGCCCTACTTTATACACTGATACTTTTGAACCCAAAATTCAGTAGCAGTTATAACCTATACATAGGAACAATTTCTTTTATATCTATAATTTTTATAGGAACAGTAGGATACCAATATTCAAAAGCATATAAAACTCTATCAAATACGTTTGAAAAAGAACAAGAAGAAAAAAATAAAAATGAGGAACTGAAAAAAGCAAAAGATAATTTTATAGACATAGCTTCAAAGAAATTAAAATCCCCAATATCTCAACTACAAGATAAAATAATAGCAACGAAAGAAAAGAATAATCAACATATATCAGGAAACATAAAGGATATATTAGATAAAACTATACGAAACTCTCAAATATTAAAAGAACTTTCAGAAAATCTTCTTAATATATCTAACCTTGAAAACCAGCCGTTTAATATAGAAAGTCTAAATTTAAAAAATTTAATAACACAAACTGCTGAGATGTTATCCATTAAAGCATCTGAGAAAAAAATTAACATTATAATAAACGTAGAGGATAACGTTTTTATTAGAGCAGACAAAGGTAAAATTTCAGAAGTTATCAGAAACCTAATTGATAACGCAATAAAATACACCAATTCAGAAGGAAGTATTCAAATTTCAACACATGAAAAAGAAAAAATGATTATTATCAATGTATCAGATAATGGTATTGGAATCCCTAAACAGGATATTCCTCATATATTTGAAGAATTCTATAGAGCATCAAATGTTGCCTCAAATACAAAACAGGGATATGGTCTTGGACTATATCTTGTAAAACAATATATAGAAAAAATGGGAGGAGACATACACATAGAGAGTGAATACGAAAAAGGAACAAGCGTAATATTTTCACTTCAGAAGGGATAAAATGGAAATAGAATTAGAAAAAAACAAGAATATAGCTAGTGCAATAAAATTTTTAAATTATTTAATTGCGTTAGGTTTACTTCTCACATTCATACCACCTTTCATGCAGTATGCACAGACAAAACCTACTATATATATAGATTCTATAAGTACTATTCTTATACTGTCTGTAATATTAATATTTCACTACTGGATAAAAAAAACTTCTTTATCAATAAGTATATTAGAGGTTGTAATAGACACAATTATTATTACCCCTGTAATATACACAACAGGAGGTGTTGAAAGCCCTTTCTTTCTTCTATACTTAGGACTTCTATTTGAAGAACTAATCATAGATAAAAACTATATAATTCCAGTAATTTTAAATATGATAATCATTACAGAAGGGATTATACACATACTCCTTATGCCACACAGTAGCGTAGACTGGATTATCTTTTCTGTCGAAGTCGTAGCACAGATATCAATAGTATTTGTCTCCAAAACAAGATTTAATTTATCATCGAGAGTAGAAAAAAATTACTTGGTTGCAAAAGCAGAAACACAAAAGATTGAAAAGGAAAATATCCAAAAAGATGAATTCATATCCATGGCATCACATGAACTACGATCACCTATTACAGCCCTTAGAGGATACTTGCAAATATTAACACTAGAAAAGGATTTTGAAACATTACCAAAAGATACTAAAGATGATCTTGCAATACTCTCAAATGAAACAGATAGATTAAACAGACTAATAGAGAATATTCTCAACATATCAAGAATAGAGCTTAAACGACTTGTTATTAATAAGACTCCAACAGATATAGAGCAAGTAATATACAAGGTAGTAAATCAATTAAATAAACAGAAAATAGATAGAAATGTAAATATAGAAGTAGAAAAAAATACAGAAGAAACAAAGGTCAATACAGACCCAGATAAATTATATGAAGTCTTATTTAATCTAGTAGATAACGCTATCAAATTTTCAAATGAAGGAGGAAATATAAAAATATCTGTACAAAAAGAAGGAAATATACATACAGTAAAGGTAATAGATCATGGTATTGGAATCCCTGAAAAAGATCTACCCCACATTTTTGAAAAATTCTATAGAGTATCCAATAATACTCAAAATACAGATGATGGACTTGGGCTTTATTTATCACTAAATTTCATAAATCTTATAGGAGGAGAGTTAAAGATTGATAGCAAGGAGAATGAAGGAACTACAGCCACAGTAACAATTTAATTCTTTTCAAGAACATGCATGTAATAACAAAGGAGATTATTCTTAACCGACAAAGATAATAGATTTAAAGCTATTAAATTTTGTAGTTCAATCATTGGAAAAATTTTAGTTAACACCTTATGGAAAAGATATGATGAAAAATATACATTAGATATTTTCCTAAATCTCTCAGCATTAGGCAAAACATTTAAAGAAAAATCCTTCTCCTCAATTATTTTAAAATTAAATTCTTTTACAAGAGTTTTAAACTCTTTTAAACTTATAAATCTGTCTACTGCCATTGACTTTGAAATTAAAGCTGAGGTTTTCATATCTTTATCAGATAATTTACTCTTCCTGGAATATCCATCGAAGATAACAAACAAACCATGTTTCTTTAATTTATTGAAGCATTGCTCTAACACTTTCTCTTTATTCTGGCTATGACAAAAAGCCTCTATAATAAAAATTAAATCAAACGATTTATCTGGAAATACACTAAGATTATGAAAATCTCCATTTATATGTCTATATCCGTTTACATTTTTTTTAGGATTTGTAGAAAGATCAATACCAATGATATCTAACCCTGGGTTTCGTGAGGCAATATATGAACTATTCACACCGTTACCTGAAGCAAGCTCTAAAACACGAGAAATCTTTCTACTATTAATGTACTCCTCTACAATCTTAACTGATGTAAGTAAATCTGAAACTTTGTATTTACCATCAAATGAGATCCCCATGTGCATATAACCTCTAAATGTATGTAAAACCTTATACGCCAATATACTAGAACGATAATAATTCGTTATATACTCTAAAGATATATTTTCATTAATTATTTTCTCAGTATCAAAGAATCTTTCAATTCTTTTAAGATACTTTTTCATAATATCGTTACTATCCATTATCTACTCTATACAACAAATAATATAAAAATTATAGTATGAAATTTAATTGATAAAATATAAAAAAGTAAATAGAATAGTAATGTATGCAAGATACAAATACTTATTTAAATCAAAGTGATGATAAATCATTTTTAAAAATTATTGGAACAACGGTATACATTGGATCACTATTTTATTTAATAGTACTTCTTAGTGGAATATTCGGTAGCATATATGTAAAACATACAATATTTACTGTCATATACTGTACATCAATTAGTGTATTCACAATAATTTGGATATACATAGTTAAAATAAAATCAATACACTACAAAATAATAATTGCTGGATTTATATTCCTCTTCTGGATGTTTGCATTAATGATATTCTCAAACGGAGTATATAACCCAGTTTTTCCAATAGATGCTCTTATGGGGTTTACCCTTGTTTTAGTGGCAAGAGCATCATGGGAGCTACTACTATACTTTTTTGTCATCTTTGCCCAAATGGTATATCTGTATTTTGATCCTAAGTATAATTCTGTATATTTTAGATCAGCTACGGAAGTCTCTTTATGGACAATAGCTCTCCTTGCTATAGTCATAATACTTTTCTTTTCACAGATATATAAGAAAATATCTCTGCAGTATGAAAAAGAGATGGCAATCAAGTTAAAAAATGAAGATATAAACAGGTCAAAAAATGAATTTTTAAAAGTGTCAACAGAAAAATTACAGGAACCTATAACCAAATTACAAGATAGTATTAACCAAGTATTACAAAAATACCATGACAAATTAAACACAAACATGCAGCAAGTTTTAACAAAGGCAAATACTAATGCAATGCTTTTAAAAAATCTCTCTGTGAATATGCTTCAGAATGCAAATACCGACATTGAAAATGTAGAATTTAAAATTGAAAAATTGAATCTATCAGAAATTATAAATGATGCTCTATCATATATAGAACTAAAAGCAAAAGAAAAAAATATTTCAATATCATACATAAAAAGCCAAAATATAGAAATAAAAGCTGATAAAAATAGAATAGAAGAGGTGCTTAGAAATATACTAGATAATGCGGTAAAGTATACGAATAACAATGGTAGGGTTATACTTGAAGAAAGAGATACTGAAGATACTGTAAGTATTGTAGTCTCAGATAATGGTATAGGAATACCATCAAAGGATATATCCAAACTTTTCCAAAAGTACTATAGAGCATCAAATGTTGCTTCAAATACATCACAGGGAACAGGACAAGGACTTTATTTAATCAAAGAATATGTTGAAAAAATGGGAGGAACAATTAAGATTGAAAGCACAGAAGGTATTGGAACTTCTGTAACAGTAGAAATATTAAAATGGAAATAAGTCAAAACATAGTAGAACAGGAAAGAATAGAAGGTATCTCAATTATACTAAAATATACATCGATTATACTTTTAGCATCATTAGGGTTATCTTATATAATAACTAATATACGCATAGCATATCCAACATTATTCCAAGAGTACATATTCATAATTCTAGCCACATTATTAATCCAGATAGTAATAACTCATTATGTAATAAGAAAAAAAAGTCATATTAAAAATATAATAGAAATAATTTTTTTAATACTTATATCTGTTAGTATATCTTACCTTACAGGAGGACCACAAAGTCCATTCTTTGTAATTAACTTTGTACTATTATTTGAAAGTATAATTATTAATATAAATGCAACAAACTTCAATCTTATTGGAGCAAATCTTATTATAATAGCATCTGAAATTCTATTTATACTTCTACACCACGCATATTCTTCATTTACTATTGGGATGTTTATGATAGATTTGTTTGTGCTAATAACAATAACAATAGAATCAAGGAAACTAATAATCATAGTTAAAGGTGTGAATGAAAAATATAATATTGAAAGAGAAAAGAAAGAGAAATTTGAAAATATTAATAAACAAAGAGATGAATTTATATCAATAACATCACATGAGCTAAGATCTCCCATTACAGCCCTAAGAGGATATCTCGAACTTTTAACACTAGATGAGGGGTATTTAAAACTTCCAAGAGAAATTATTGATGCAATACAAGATATACGCAATCAATCAAATACTCTAGGAAATTTCATCGAAGATATACTAAACACTTCAAGATTAGACTTAAACAGGCTGTTTGTAAGCAAAACAGATACAAATTTAAATTTACAAATTTATAAGAGTGTTGGGAAAAGCATATTAAAAGCTACAAAGAAAAATATTAATATTACATTTAAACCTAAAGAGGAACAAAGTGTAGTAACAACAGACCCAGATAAAATAGCAAATGTCATATCAAACCTACTTGATAATGCCATAGAATTTTCAAAACCCAATTCCACCATTTTTATATCATTGTATAAAAAACAAGGAAGATATTTTATAAAGATAAAAGATCATGGAATAGGGATACCAGAACAGGACAAAGCTCACTTATTCGAAAAGTATTACAAATTTTCAAATAATGAAAATCATAAAGGCTCAGGACTAGGACTTTACCTTTCTCTAAATTTTATGCGACTTTTGGGAGGAGATTTAACAATTACAAGCAGAGAAAATAAATGGACTAAAGCCATTATTGAAATATAAGAGTTTAGACGATATAATTGGCAATATTCTACATATTCCTCGATAGCTCAACGGTAGAGCGGCTCGCTGTTAACGAGAAGGTTCTAGGTTCGAATCCTAGTCGGGGAGTTGTTTAGGACTTACCAGAACAGATTCTTTCAAATTAACAAATGGCAACGCCTCTTTTGTTAGTTCGAAATTTACTACTTTCTTGTCTTTTACTACAAAAATTCTTAAAAAAGTCTAAAAATAGAAATAACTCAGAAGGCACTGGAGGTTGAGGATTATTTATGGGTTGTGGTACAGAACTAATCTGTGGTGATTTAGGTAGAGTAATATTGTTATTTTCTATTGGTGGCTGCTGACTTACTTGTTGGTTTTGGGGAGTAGTAGCACTCACACTATTATGAACTTGCTTAGACTTATTTGTTAACTGAGAAGTTGAATTGAATGCAACATGATGACTTGCACTATTACCTACAGAAGAACTACGTATATAAGTAACCACAGTACATAAAACACACAATACCATTGATCAACAAGTTTCACACTTACATGTCATTTAACTCAATTTTCATCTGAAATACAATGGATCCAGTTATAGTATTCCACTGTTGTTGATAAAAGGATATATTGTTCCACTTTTGTTGGACGGCTTGCTTGATACAGATAAGTACTATATGATTTCTTTGTGCCTGACTTGTTCAGTCCTGGCAGCATTTCAAACCACAGGTTTGTTTGAGCTCTTTGTGAAATACCTCTATCTCCCATCGCTTTCTAACTATACTTACAATATTATTTCTTATCGCATTTTCTGTATTAGTTCCTATATCGTCAGTGTGTCCATTTTTTGATATTATAAATGTTGATATTTAGAGATTTCTGTAGTACTAAAATACCTAAAACATTGACTAAAATATAACAACATGTTATAAATTTTTACATCCTATGTCTAACATTTCTGTATTAACAAGAAAAGGGTGGTTTAGAATCCTTATTCCACTATTATTGGTTTTAGTTTGGCTAGTAATAGGGAGTATCGGTGGACCAACGTTTGGTAAACTATCTAATGTTTCAAGCAATAATCAAGCAAATTTTTTACCTGCAAGTGCTGAATCAACTAAAGTAGCAAATTTGCAAAATAAGTTTTATTCAAGTAACACAATCCCTGCTATTGTAATTATAAAACTAGCATCATCAAATCAATTAAACAGGATGACAAAATTCCTTAATATATCTAGCAGTCTTTCTGCAATTAATGGAGTAGCTAGAGTACCAGAATCAATTATTGGTCCTATACCATCAAAAGATCGATTAGCGGTTGAATACATAGTCCAGATCAATTCTAATGCAAAAATTAACAACGTTGTTAACGCTATGCGTACAAAACTGGGTACAGAGATTCCACAAGGTGCAACTGCATATGTCACTGGTCCTGCTGGTTTATCTGCTGATCTTATAACAGCATTTGGTGGAATAGATGGGATATTGCTAATTGTAGCACTACTTGCAGTCTTTATCATCCTAATTATAGTGTATCGGTCTATATTTCTACCATTTTTAGTGTTAATAAATGCTATGCTAGCACTATGTGGAGCTATTTTATTTGTCTACATTCTTGCTCATCAAAATGTTATTAAACTCAATGGTCAAAGCCAGGGTATTTTATCAATTTTAGTAATTGGAGCTGCTACGGATTATTCTTTGTTATTAGTTTCAAGGTTTAAAGAAGCCTTAGAACATACTAAAGAAAAGTGGCAAGCCATCAGTGAAGCACTTAGACGCTCCATTGAGCCTATTGCAGCATCTGCAGCTACAGTTATTTTATCTTTACTGTGTTTACTCTTTTCAAACTTAAACTCTAATCGTAGCTTAGGTCCAATAGCTGCCCTAGGAATAGCATTTGCTTTTCTATCGACAGTTAGCCTTATGCCAGCTTTCTTAGTACTATTCGGCCGTAATGCTTTTTGGCCATTTAAACCTAAATTACTCTCATTAAACTCTGAAATTAAATATAATCAGCTCAAAAATGGACTAGAAGATAGGTCAGGCATATGGCACAAAATTCCTCTTTTTGTTTCTATCAACTATCGTAAAATTTGGATTATACTAACTATTGTCTTACTAGTTTGTAGTTACGGACTAATACAACTAAAAGCCAACGGAGTCACTGAATCGGCAACAATACTTGGAAAATCAAATGCAGTAGCTGGTCAGTCCGTAGAGGCAGAATATTTTCCAGCAGGATCTGGTACTCCCGTAGAAATTATTACGCCTGTTAAAAATTCTTCACGTGTTATAAAAATAGTAGGGCAGACTTCCGGTATTATATCAACAAGTTATTTCAACAGCTTACAAGATAAGAGTAAGCCTGAAGTTATCGATGGTAAAGTACTAATTAACGCAACGTTAGCATACAATCCAGACTCTCAGTCTGCAGAGAATGTGGTTACAAAACTGCGCTCACAACTCAAAAGTATCAACAATCAAACACTAGTTGGTGGGGCAACAGCAATCAACCTTGATACCAACAACACAGCTAAAACTGACTTACATAAGATAATACCAATTGTTTTATTAGTTATATTATTTATCTTAATGATTCTTCTTCGCTCCATAGTTGCACCAATACTATTAGTGATAAGTGTAGTTTTGAGTTTTGCCGCTTCACTAGGGGTTTCAGCCATAGTATTTAATCATATCTTCCATTTTCCTGGAGCAGATGCATCCGTACCGCTTTTTGGTTTTATATTCCTTGTTGCCTTGGGCATTGATTACAACATATTCCTTATGACAAGAGTAAGAGAAGAATCAAAGAAGCTAGGTACACGCCCAGGAACTCTAAGGGGTCTGAGCCTAACTGGTGGAGTAATCACAAGTGCAGGAATAGTACTTGCGGCAACGTTTGGAGCCTTAGCAATAATACCTATATTATTCTTAGCTCAAATTGCTTTTATTGTTTCATTTGGGGTTCTTCTAGATACAATTATAGTCAGATCCCTATTAGTGCCTGCTATATCATTTGACATAGCAAAACAGCTTTGGTGGCCATCAAAGATTTAGGCATCAAAAATTAAGAGTTCAAGACAAAAAGCCGTAGATATCATTAATATGCAACCTTACTGAATTCCTACGATACTAAATATACAAAGTTACCTGGAACACAGAAATAAACATATATTATTTAATTGAAAAAATTATATAAAATTCATTCTTTTATATATCTCTCTGGTAACCTCTACATCCTTCTCACAATACTCACAGATATCATTAATCCTACCGTCTTTGAAAGCTTGAGCTACATTCTTACCCTCCACTTCTCCATTTTTAGGAGAAGGAATATCCAGAGCAAGAGAAAGGGAATCTAAACTTATATTCTCTGACATATTCCATTTACTCCACTCTTTCATTACATCATATATAGGATCACTACGATATCTTGCAAAATTCAAATATCTTGTAGGTTTAACTTTTAAAACAACAGACCTCTGGTATATAAATCTCAAATCAAAATCTATAACATTAAATCCAACAAATAAACTAACAGATTTCGCTATGTCCCAAAACTTTTTTAAAATATCCTCTTCAGAACCAGAAAGGGAAACAGGACTTCCATAATTGATTGCATATGAGATACAAATAATTCTACCAAATGCACCATCGAAAGTAGTTTGATTCAAAAATTCTTCTAACTCTGGAACTTTTTTTCCATTATCAATTTTTCTCTGATGAATTGATTTCAAAATAGAGTGTTTTTCTTCTTCAGCAGGAACAGTTTCTATGTCAAAAAATAATTTATTCATAATATCAATCCTACCATAATTAAGAATAAAAGTTTTTTATAAAATAAGTCTAGATCAATATGATATTAGAACTCTACAACCATAATGATTGACAGGAATTACAAGAATGTTTAGTATTGAAATATCTTAAATATGACTAATGTCATTAATCTTTCTGGAATTACTAAAACATACAAACTGGGTGATGAAATTCTTAATGCACTGGATAATGTGGATTTAAAAGTGCAGCAAGAAGAATTCCTTGCCATTACAGGACCAATAGGAAGCAGGAATATACTTGCTATGCCTCTCTGGCTTATACTAAGTATTATCATAGGAACAACTCTTGTTGGAATGATAGCGGGTCTCTACCCGGCAAGAAGAGCACTAAACTTGACCCAATTGAAGCACTACATTTTGAATAAATTAAAATAATATTATTATAGAATATATTTAATACATTAACCTAATTATTTCGTTATACCTTTTTTATTCAGTATATATTGTACAGAACGACTTATAGGCTTATCTTTTCTATGAACACACCCAATCCAGCAACAAGGTCTACGCATTCCATCTTTAAGTTCAGAAACCACTCTTGCAACATGATCCTTTCTTGTCTCAACCTTCTTAACAAAGGTTGTCCAACATATCCATTCATTACGCGCAAGAGGTGTAAGACTCTCCCATATTCCAAGAGCCTTTGAGTCTGAAACTAAAGCCTTATATAAATCATCAGGAATAGTATGTACTGTACCTCCAGAAACATTCTGTTTTACCATTATAGTATTATTATAACAGGTATAAATAATACCTCCAACCCATATTACACCAACTAAGAAGTACAAGAATATGTCAATTCGAAAATCAATGTTTTAATATTTAATATATAAAAGACAGAATATGTAATTTAAAGAATTTTATTACAACACTACCTACACCATAGATCAATAAATAAGATATTATTCCATCTACATTTTTGTTAAAATTATATTAATAATGGGAGAAATTGAAGTAAATAGTATAAATAAAAGTTACTTTACAAAACTAGCAGTATCAGACCTATCCTTTTCCGTTAACAAGAATGAAATATTTGGACTTATTGGACCAAATGGTGCTGGAAAGACAACAACAATAAGGATGATTATGGATATAATCAAACCTGACTCCGGCGAGATTAAAATTTTCGGAGAAAAGATTAGCGAAAAAACTAAAAATAAATTAGGATATTTACCAGAAGAAAGAGGACTATACAAAAGATTAACAGTTATGGAATCTATGATTTATCTAGCATCTCTAAAAGGCATAGATAATACCATGGCAGAAAAAAGAGGAACCGAGTTACTAAAAAAAATCGGGATGCCAGATACAAGAAATAAGAAGATACAAGAACTAAGTAAGGGTATGGGACAACTAATTCAATTCGTTATAACAATTATCAATGACCCAAACCTTATAATACTAGACGAACCTTTCTCTGGACTTGATCCCGTAAATACAGAGCTTCTAAAAAACCTAATAATAGATTTAAAAAATCAAGGAAAAACAGTAATACTTAGTATTCACCAAATGAGCCAAGTAGAAGAACTTTGTGACAGAATACTCATGATCGATGGAGGAGAATCTGTATTATACGGAAATTTAAAGGATATTAAAACAAAGTATAGAGACAACTCCATTATTCTTACATATAAAGGAGATCTAGGACAAGTTCCTGGTATAAAAGAGGTAAAAGAGAAGGATGGGTATGCTCAACTATTTTTAGAACAGAATATCGTTCCAGAGCAAATACTCAAAACTTTAATAGATAAAAAAATAACCATAAATAGTTTCGAAATAGCAGAACCTACATTAAATGAGATATTTTTAAAAGTAGCTAAGAAAAAGCCATGAATAAATCTTTACTAATATTTAAACATGAACTGATATCCACCATAAGAAGACCAGGATTTATAATATTAACTCTTGCCCTTCCAATTATTGCATTGGTAGGTATGAGAATAATTCACTCCACATCAAAATCTACACAACAAGCTACATCTATTACAAAAATAGGGTATGTAGATCAAATTGGAGAATTCAGTAAATTTACAAAAGAAGGTAGTGTAACATTTATTCCTTACAAGACAGTAAGTGAAGCCACAAAATCTCTTGTGAATGGAGATATAGAAGAGTATATAGTTATTCCTCAAAATTATATTACTACAGGAAAAATTGAAAGTTTTGCAATCAATGTAGGAACTAGAGTATCATCAACATCGCAAGAGGAAATAACAAAGTTTCTATCAGTAAATTTACTTATAGGAAAAGTGCCTCCAATTATAATAGAAAGAGTAGAAACCCCTCCTAATATATCATCAACAACACTAACATCAACAGGTGCGGTATCTCAAACACAATATAATATACAAAACATAATAGTGCCAAGCATATTCAGTATTCTAATGGCTCTTGCACTTATATTCTCATCAACATATGTTCTGCAAGGACTTGGAGAGGAAAAGGAAAATAGACTTATGGAAGTACTGCTCTCCTCAGTCACTCCAAACCAGCTTATCACGGGAAAAGTGCTTGGAATAGGCCTTTCAGGATTAATCCAGGTAGTTGTGTGGGTAGCAATAATACCAATACTTTTGCATATGGCATCATCTCAATTTGGAGGAATTTTTAGTACAATTACAATTCCTGCACACTTTTGGGTCTTTGGGATAATATATTTTATATTAGGATATCTGCTGTTTGCTGTATTATCAGCTTCTATTGCAGCCATAACATCTACAGTAAGAGAGGCACAGGGAGCCTCTGCAATATTTGGAATTTTTGCAATTGCACCATATTGGTTCTACTCATTACTACTGTTATTTCCAAACAGTATTATATGGAAAATATTTACAATATTTCCATTTTCCTCTCCAGTCCTTGTCATGTTAAGATTTGGAGTATCTGCAGTACCTTTATGGCAAATTGCTACAAGTATAGGTGTTTTGATACTTTCAATTATTATAGGAATTCTACTTAGTGCAAAATTACTAAGAATATATCTTCTAATGTATGGTCAAAGGCCTACAATCTCAGAAATAATAAAGAATATAAAAACGCAGTAAACATGACAAATAAATTTGACCACAAATCACTATCATTAGAAAGTAATAAAAAAATTGTATTTACTGCACTATCTAAAAAATTATTTTATTTCAGAATGTTTATATGTCAATTTGTACTTGAGAAAGGTTATGTGCCTATAAATCCGTTTATGTCTTTTGATTATTTTGTAGCAGATCTTGTAGACAGAGACCTAGTAAGGGGTGCAAATAATACATTACTTGCAAGATCAGATGAATTATGGATTTTTGGTGGTATAAGCAATGGGGTTCTTGCAGAAATAAAAATTGCCAAAGAACTGAAAAAAACTATAAAATACTTTGCTATCAAAAATGATAAAGACATTATAGGAATAGACAAGGAAGAAGCTATCCTTGAAGATGATATTAAAGAGTTTAAAAGTGAGTTATGATTGACATGTTATGTATGTACTAAAAAGAATTTATGACAAATACAGCAAAGAAGACGGTTACAGAATTTTAATTGATGGACTCTGGCCAAGAGGAATATCTAAAACTGAAGCAAACATAGATTTATGGATAAGAGATATTGCCCCAAGTAAGTATTTAAGGGAATGGTTCTCTCATGACCTTAAAAGGTGGGAGGAATTCCAAGTAAGATATAAAAGTGAATTATCAGAAAAAAAAGAACTTATAGACAAAGTTATTGCAGTTGAAAAAAATAATAAAAAGGTCACAATACTATATGCTGCAAAAGATACAAAACATAACAATGCAGTAGCACTATTAAATTTTATCAATACAAAAAAGTAATTTTACTAAAGAGAAATTCATAATATTACATTGACATATTTGATACTCCTACGGTGTTTTTAGAAGTTGAATTCACACTTATATTAAAAATAAAGCCCATAAAAACTCCAATACAAATAAGTATAATGGCAAAAAACCACTTATTTAATACCACACGATTTATAATTCCTACAGATTTTTTTTCATCAAAAATTGTAGGGAGTAAATAAGATTTATTGTTATAAAGTAAAGGAACTATAAAAAGCATAAAAAGAGGAGCAGAAGACAAATCGGTAGCCAAACCATTTGGAAAATTTATAACCCCGCCAAAACCCTGAGAAGTACACCATATAAGTAACAAAAAGAATACCATTACCCAACCCAAAATCTTTGTAGGCTTTATAATGAGCAATATCCCGAAAGTGAAAAGAATACCAATCTCTATAACATTAAGAAGTACAAAGTTATTTCCCAAATACAAATTCAACAACATACTCTGCCCTGCTTTAGTCCAAAACATATGAGTTTCATTTAGTATTCCTCCAATAAATAAAATAAGTCCAGCGACTTGAGGCATATAATACTCTGGTATAGATTTCGGAAAAAGAAGAAATATAGCAATAATAATATAAAGTATAGCTGAGCCAGGAGCCCCTGTGTAGAAACTGGCAGAACCTGTAAATATCATCCCTAAACCTTGCCCAAAAACCCAAACTATAAGAGCCCATATGATAGAAATATACAATGCAGTGATTCTAAAATCTTTTAGATCAGGAATTATCAATATAAGTCCAACTAAAAGCTGAAGAGAAGCTGCAAGTACATTAAATATAATAAGGTGACTAGAAAATATATTTATACCTGTATGGATTAATAACCTAAGGAAGATTGGTTGAGCAGATATTAAAGGGTATAGTACCTTCAAAGGAAACAGTTGTGTAAACATTTTAGGCTGAAACTGAAGGATCCCATCAATAACCCAAAATATACCAAGTAATAAGGTTATTATTTTATAAATCTTGTCAGATAAAGAATAAACTTGCATATAAAAATTATAGTACACAAGAAATTTTATAAAAAGGAACTACCATATTTATAAAATCTCTCTTATATTTGTAAAAAAATCATTATATAATAATACAAGTATTCTCATATGAAAAAAATAGAAGAAAAGAAAAAAAATAATGAACTTGCAATAGCAACAGTAAAGCAAACTCTAACTTTAATAACTTCGGGTTTTGGTTTTGTTGCAGCACTAGCATGGAACAATCTTATTGAAGATGTTATAAATTCATATATAAAAAAATGGTTGCCAAAAGGTAGCGGAGCCATATCTCTACTTATATATGCACTCATAGTTACAATACTTGCAGTTGTAATAACGCTACAATTATCAAAAATCCTTGCCAGGTTAGAATCCGAGAAAAAATCATAAATAATAAGATATTGTATATAAGTTTGACATAACTTTTTGTAAGCATCATACTAGTAACAAGCTGAGGGGGTGTTTATTATAATGAAACAAGACATAGTCAAAAAGATAGCTTTAACAGCAGGAATTACTTGGTCAGCACTAATATTTATAACAACACTTGCATCTGTATTTTTCGGTTATGGAAAATCTTTCCTAGAAGTAGTATCTAGTATATACCCAGGATATTCAATCTCTATAATAGGAAGTTTAATAGGATTGATTTATGGATTTATTGATGCATATATTTGTATATATATTATATTTTGGATATATAACAAAGTAGCAGAATAAAAAAGTTAGTTGACAAATATTTTCAAAACCAATATATTGGATAATATGAATGAAATAAAAATTAAATTAACAAACACTTTCTATTTTTTACCTGTATTAATTTTAGTATTATCTATATTTTTCGTTATTAGTTCACCAAAGGTCTTTGCAGACGCACCTGATGCATCTCAAGTATATGCTGTGAGTAAGGATAGAAAAATAGTTCCTTTACCAACTACAACTTCTTCCGGTGTACCTACAGGATACTACATCATTACTAACACAGGGAAAGTATTAACATTTGGGAATGCTGTATTTTATGGAGATCTAACACAGATATCAAATATACCAAATGACAATGTAGTAGGTATGGTTGTTACACAAAATGATCTTGGATATTACATATTAACAGAAGATGGAGGAGTTTATACATTTGGGAATGCTAAGTTTATGGGATCTGTATACAATATATCTAATGCTCCTGTTAAAAATGCAGTATCTCTTAAATTAACACCAGATGATAATGGTTATTATGTACTTACAACAGATGGTGGGGTTTACACTTTTGGAGATGCAAAATTTCAAGGATCAATGTATAACATGACACAAGCTCCAAATAAGGTTCCAGTAGATATAAGTGTAACTAACAGTAATGGCGGTTACTATATAGAGACAGAAGATGGAGGAATATATACTTTTGGAAATGCTAAATTTATGGGGTCTGTATATAATATACCTAATGCTCCTGTTAAAAATGCATTAGATATAACACAAACACCAGATGATAATGGTTATTATGTACAAACAACAGATGGTGGTGTTTACACTTTTGGTAATGCTAAATTCTACGGATCAGTATATAACGATAATGCACCTGACAAAACAGTAACTGATATAGCAGTAACTCCAAATGGAAATGGATACTACGATCTAACTTCAGATGGTGGTGTTTACACTTTTGGTAATGCAAGCTTTCAAGGATCAGACTACGGGACAGAAAGTGAAAGCTCATTATCTGTAAAAGGATATGTACAGTTGCCATACAACAGTACAACAAGTACAGGTACAGTTGAAGGAGAAATTCAAAATCATTCTGATTCTGCAATGACAAATATATCATTTACAGTAACTGGTGCATTTGGAACAAAAACAGTAACTCCTTACTTAACAACTTTAAAACCTGATGAGACTACTCCATTTATATTTTCATACACAGGTACAGACTCTCCTACACTTACATTTACAGTTAGTGGAACTGCAACTACTAATACACCAACCAACCCTATTAGTGTAAGTAATGTTAATGTAACAAGCAGTAGTACTGAAATCACTGTTACTGCAACAATTACTAATAATTCCAGTAGTACTGTAAATGTCTGTAACCCAACAGTGTTATTTTTTGGATCAGACAATAGTGTTGTTTCAATGCTTCAAGCAACTGCAGGATCATCAACACTTGCTCCTTCAGCACAAACTACAGTAACAGCTACTTTAACAGGTAGTTATGTATCAGAGGTTTCAACATCTGATGATAATAGTGTTAAAGTATATGTGCTTTCAACAACCAGCAGTTCTTGCTAAGTGAAAAAAGAATTAACAATAGTAAAAACATACCATGCTTCAATAGACAAAGTCTTTGAGGCATGGTTAACTCCTCAAATAATAACTCAATGGTGGGGACCAAATGGAGTAACAATCCCAATATGTGAAATAGACCCAAAAGAGAATGGAAAAATATACATAGTAATGTTAGCAGGAAAAGAATTAGGTTATTTAGCAGGACAAGAATGGCCAATGAAGGGGCATTTTACGAAAATAACCAGGCCTACATTTATTGAATGGAAAGGAGGGGCAGTATATGATGAAGATGGAACTCCAAACATAGAAAGTACAAATACTGTTACATTAGAAAATATTAACACTATCACTAAGATGACTTTCCATATAGAAGTTACAAAAGTCACTACTAAGGCAAATGATGCAATAAATGGCATGAGTGAAGGATGGAACCAAAGTCTCAATAAATTAGAAAATATATTTCGTTAACTATTAAATAATATTAATTATCATTCTTGATATTTCTAATATCCCAGATTTTTTATGTCTTCTATTGTTGTATGGTTAGACACCCCTAAGTTCATTGCATTACTCCTTCCTATCAGATTTACTATCATAATTTCTAATTACTTCATACAAGGTAATTTTTAGCATACAACAAGAAAAATAATTAGTTCTGATATATAATTTTTAATAAAAAATATGGAAATATTATGCTTATAAATATAAAACATCGTGGATGGCGAACATTAACTAAAGTACCCAAAATAACAATATATTTTTGGATATTAAAATTACTTTCTACAGCAATGGGAGAGGCAACTTCAGATTTTTTTGTACATCATATCAACCCTTTTATTGCAGTAATAGTGTCAGGAATAGTTCTCGGAATATCAATATACATACAACTTAAATCTAAAAGATATATTGCATGGGTTTATTGGTTTGCAGTAGTAATGGTAAGTGTATTTGGAACAATGGCTGCAGATGCAGTACATATAGTCTTACAAATCCCATATGCAGCATCTACAATATTTTATGGGATTATGCTAATAATTACATTTACAGTGTGGTATGTTAGTGAGAAAACATTATCAATCCATAGTATTCATACCATAAGGAGAGAAATATTTTACTGGGCAACAGTATTCTTTACATTTGCATTAGGCACAGCAACAGGAGATATGACGGCAGTAACATTTGGATGGGGGTACCTACTATCAGGAATAATATTTACTATACTATTTTTTACTCCAGGAATAGCTACATTAAAATTTAAACTTAATCCAATACTAGCTTTCTGGATATCGTATACACTAACCCGTCCTCTAGGCGCATCCTTTGCAGATTACTTCGGTGTCTCACATAATTTTGGAGGACTGGGCTTTGGTAGAGCCACAGTTGCAATAACACTAACTATCTTTATCATAATATTGGTAATATATGTTTCTAAAACAAAAAAAGATGTACAAAGCTATTATATTGCAGAATAAAATAAATTCTGAGAGAATAGCCATATAAAAAATCATGAATAGATATATAGAGATTTTTGAAAATGGATATCGTTCCCTGTTTTTAGATAAAATAGAAAAATGCCTTGATTACACAATGTTTTTTTCAAATATAGACAAAAGAGTATATTGGAATGCTGCTCACAACATATACCCCAAAAAAGATATACTCCCTCTTATTAAAAGTATAGAGAATAACTTTTATGAAAATGAAAGACGCCCATCTTTTATCCAAATTACTGGTGAAAATACCTATTTAGAGAATATTCTCTTTAAAAGAGGGTATAAAAAAAGTGTACCATGCTACTGGATGAAAACTCAAAAACATAGATATCACATAGAAACTGATCTTCAAATAGAAAAGGTAAATAATTTAAACCAAGTCAATGATTTTATTAATATTTTTACTAGTACATGGAAGGATCCAAGCAAATCTTACGAAAAAATGCTCAAAACAAAACTATTAAATAAAAATTACAAAGATATAAGCAAGGCATATATCGGATATAAAGATGGTAAGGCTATTTGTATATCAGGTATTGTTGAGTACAACGGGACAGGAATGCTCCATTCCGTTGCAGTAATACCTAAATACAAAGGAAAAGGTTATGGCAAAGCAATCAGTCAGTATGCAATCAATAATACATCTAAAAAGGAAATAATACTTCAACACTATGGAGATAAAATAACTACAAACATGTATACAAAATTAGGATTTGAGAATCTATTTTCAACTTACATGGTATTTAGATTTGAAAAATCAGATTTTTTCAATAATTTTCTAAAAATTTTAAATACAATATAAATGAATATAATTATTGTAATCCCTACATATAATGAAATAGATAATATAGAAAGACTTGTAAAGGAAGTATTTAAATATAATAAAGATATTTCTATCCTTTTCGTGGATGACAACTCACCTGATGGTACAGGAAAAAAAATTAAGCAGATACAAAAGACATACAAAAATATTCATCTTATAACTGGAGAAAAGAAAGGCTTGGGAGAGGCGTACAAAAGAGGATTTCTATATGCAAAAGAGAACATGAAAGCAGACTACATAATCCAAATGGATGCTGACTTATCTCATAATCCTAAGGATATAAAAAGGTTAATAAATGAAATTCAAAAATATGATATTGTTATAGGATCAAGGTATATAAATGGAGGCTCCATTCCTAAAGATTGGGGAATATATCGTAAACTAAATTCAAAAATAGGAAATATTTTAACCAAATTTATATTGAGAATACCATATAAGGATTGCACTGCAGGATTCAAAATTATAAACACCAAATGTTTACCCATAAATTTTATAAAAAACATCAGGTCAAATGGATACCTATTCCAAGTAGAAATACTCTACTATTTTTACAAAAAAAGATACAAAGTAAAAGAGATTCCTATACATTTTTCAGACAGGATAAATGGTAAATCTAAAATGGGAATAAAAGAAGCACTTGATTACCTAAAACATTTAAAAACTATAAAAAGGATTTATCAGTAATTATTTTTTTACTGCAGCAACTCTATTTTCAATTTCGTTCCAGTCAACATTCTCAAAAAAGGCATCTATATAAGCACCTCTATCAGAACCAAAGTCCATCCAATAAGCATGCTCATAAGTATCAAGAGCAAACACAGGTGTAGCATTCCATACAGGATAAGTATTTTGAGCATCACCAAGATAAATAAAGTAAAAATCTCTATCGTGATCATAAGCAAACCAAACCCAACCTCTCGCAGCAAGACCAGTTGCCTTTACTTCAGCCTTAAATTCATCCAAATTACCCCATCCTTGAATAGAACGAGTCATTTCTCCAGGAGTACTACCTGCACCCCCCAAAATATCAAAATAGATTTCATGATTTTTTACTCCACCAATAGCAAATGTTAATTCTGTCTTTAAGGATCTTAAATCACTATATGTTTGATTTGCGCTAGATAAATCTACATTTTTGAGCTTATCTGCAATCTCATTATATTTTTTTACATAACCATTATAAAGCTTATAATGCTCTTCAACCGCCCTCTTTGAAAAACCTTTCATTGAAAGCAAAGATTCTTTTAATGGTTTTGCAACAATTGGATTTAACATAACACGTTTATACTAACAAAAAATATATTTGAGGTCAAACAACAATATTTATTACTGGATGAGACTGGACTCTGCAGTGAGAATATTCCCCCAAGTCATTAAACGCTCAGCTATTACAGGATTTCCTTGTGTCGTCAACAAAATTGCAGACTCCATCAGAGGGTATTCCCTACTAAACCTAATAAATGTATCTTTAAATCTTTGAAATTTTTTAGAATTCTTGTCAACTTTTGATATGTAATCAGAAGTTTGTTTTAAAAAAACCTTTATGCTATTTACTTTCATGGGGTAGTCCTCAAGGACCCAATCTCCAATTCTAGTAAGGTTCATTGCAATATCAAGTATTAAATCTTTTTCACTCATCATAAAAGGAAACTTTTCAAAATAGATTCAAACTTATTTCTTATATTGATATCTAAAATATCCCGACTGGGATTACCATAACTAGGTCTCAAATTTATTATTGAATTAAAATCTATAACTTTGCTCTCCCAATCTACACCACCACCCCATAAAGAACTCTGACGACTACCTCTACCCAAAAGCAACTGCTCTGCATCAAAGTGACGATCCTCACCTCCCGCTAATATTTCTTGATCTATATCTATAACAACCTTAATATATGTACCAAACTGCATAAGCATTTGCATTATCTGATCATTTGTTGCTTTCTTATCGATAACAATAATCATAATATATAAAACTTAAAGTACATATATTATAATACAGACATATATGAAAGAGCTATCTTTACAGAAATGTAAACCATGTGAAGGAGGAGAAGAGCCTCTATCTAAGTCAGAAACAGAGAAATATCTTCAGATTCTATCTGGATGGAAGAGCAAAGACTATATTAAAATATATAAACATTACAAGTTCAAAGATTTCATATCTGCAATTGATTTTATAAATAAGATTGCAAAAATTGCAGAAGAAGAAGGACATCATCCTGATATACTCCTATTTGAATGGAATAAAGTAAAAATCAAATTGTATACACATGCAATAGGAGGGCTATCAATGAATGATTTTATACTTGCTTCAAAGATTGATGAGATAAAGGTTTAAACTAAAGAAGCTCCTAGTATGTCTGCCTTATTTTCCCTTAAAATAGAAACTTTGTATTCTGTACTATCAATAAAATCAGAAATATATTTAAAATAGTTATCATCTTTACAAACAAAAGATCCTTGGAAACAAACACTAATACTCTTAGCTTTTGTATACTTTATAAATCCAATCACACCTGATGCAATAACCCCAGCAGATCTTTTAACTAAAACATCCATAGGTATATTGTATTTTGTATGCATTTTTTGCAAGAAGGGATATGATGCCAATTTTTCAGTACACTCAAGGTTCGGATTAATACTTTCCTTATCAATTAGGATATCATATTCATTTTTATCAAATATGTCTCTTCCCCCAAATTCTGTATTTATAATTTTTCCATCAATAGTACATGAAATATTAATCCCTGTACCGGAAACGACACCTAGATATAAATCACTTTTTTTATTCTTAAATATATTAAAAAAATTGACAGCAGGAGTATCATTAAAAATTTTAAATTTGGTATTTTGATCAAAATATTTTTTTAATTTACCTGTAACAGAAAATTCTTTCTGTTCAAAAGGAAGCGTTTTTACATAAACTCCATTATAAATTTCATCTACACTATCCTTATCTATTCTTGTAGATTTTGATGGAAAGGAAAATATAACATTCAAAGATTTCATATTTTTTTCAAGGAAACCATTTTCAAAACCTACTGCGATAGAATCTTTAAAATAATCAGAGTATGCATACAGATCAAGACTTTTTAAAATCTGCAGGTTATCAACCTGTGAATAATAAACATGAGATCCACCAAACCCAAGAATATTTTGAGAAGAACTATTATTGGCTATATCAGAAATCTTAAAAGTTGAATCATCCATTTTCCAAGAGTCAATAAGAGAACAAATCTTATCTGAATAAAAATCCAAGTCTTTCTTCGAAAAAGAAAATAAGTTATTTTTTGCCATATTCCTCCTGAAGTTTATGTACGTGATAAAACATAGAACCAAGACCAATAAATAGCACTGTAGCTACAACCATTACAAAAGCAAGACCAAGCTCATTTAAATTTCCAACATTAATTGGGGTTATTATTGCAAGATTTGCAATATTTGGGAATATAAGACCAAGAAGTCCTCCAAGTATAAAGACAATTCCTCCTCCAAATAATGTATCTCCAGAAACGATAGATGCAAGTCTCAATCCCTGTTTTTCGGATATTTTCATACTTCTAATCCATCTACCAAAAATATATCCGAATGCTGCCTGAACCAACATAGTACCTATTCCAAAGAAAAGTCCAGGAAGAAAAGCCAAGTAGAAACTAGGCATCCTAGGAACAAGGACAGTATAAAGTATTAAAGCGAAAGAACCGAACCCCCATCCAGCAATAAAACCATGAAGAAGGGCCATTTTAGGCGTAGGGGTTCTAGGATCTGTATCAATTTCATGCCTATCCTTTTTACCAATCCACGATGCAGGCAAAATCTCTATGTGAAAAATCCTATTAAACCTTAAAACATACATTCCCGTAAAAAGCATGATAAGGCCAATCACAATATACAAATAATAGTTTAAGTAAGCTATATCAGACCACTTTATCAGAGCAAAATAAGCTATTTCAGATGCAATTGCGCGCTGAATAGCAAAAGCAAGGGAAAAAAGAAATCCTACATAAAAACCTTTTTTTGCACTAAAAGATCCAATAGCGTAACTAAAAGTAATAGGCCATGTATGCTCATCAGGTGTAATACCATGAACAATTCCAAGACCTAGCGAATATATTAAAACAATAAATACAATACCAACCATACTATAAAGACATATTGTAACATAAGATAAAAAAATGTTAACATTGAGAAGTGATGAAAAACAAGTTTGACATAAAAAAGAACTTAGGATATACAGAAAGACTAGTCAGGCTACTATTAGGAATTTTGGTTATTTCAGTCGGGCTATCTTTTGTTGAAATAGTTTTTAAAATAGTTATAAGCATAATTGGGGCATATATAATAGCAACAGCTTTATCTGGATTTTGTTTTGAGTATAAATACATCAAAGAGTGAAATTCTTTGTTGAAATCCCATAACGCAAACCTATAACTTTCACAAAATGCATATATTTGTTATAATATGCAATTATTTTTATTAAAATATGGACAAAACTAAGATAAGAAATATCGCCATTATTGCCCATGTAGATCATGGAAAGACAACTTTGGTAGATAGTTTCCTAAAACAATCAAGAATATTTAGGGAAAATGAGGCAATCATGCAAGAGAGCCTTATTATGGATAATAATGATCTTGAGAGAGAAAGAGGAATTACTATTGTAGCCAAAAACATATCTATTCCATACAAGGAATATAAAATCAATATAATTGATACACCAGGACATGCAGACTTTGGAGGAGAGGTTGAAAGAACATTAAATATGGCAGATGGTTGTTTACTTGTAATTGATGCTCAAGAAGGGCCAATGCCTCAGACAAGGTTTGTGTTAAAAAAAGCACTCGAAATGGAAAAGAAAATTATAGTTGTAATTAATAAGATAGATAAAAAATTAGCAAATATAGATCAGACACTATCAAGAATATATGACCTCTTCTTAGAACTTGCACAAACAGAAGACCAATTAGACTTCCCAATATATTATGCTATTGCAAAAGATGGTAAAGCTTTTGAAAGTATGCCTGACAACATGGAAGCTAACGCTGATATGACGGTACTTTTTGAAGGAATAATTAAACACATTCCATCACCTGCTGTTAAAGAAGAGGCACCATTCTTAATGCAAATATCTGCCATAGACTACGACAGCTACATTGGATCAGGATTTATAGGAAAAATACTACAAGGAACAGCAAAGACAGGAGACAATCTTACTCTCCTTGGCAAAGAAGATAGTACAGAAAATTTCAAAGTATCCAAAATACTTGTAAATAATGGACTAAAAAAAGAGGAAAGAGAAGAAGCTTTTAGCGGAGAAATAATAACTATAGTTGGAGTAAAAAGTGCAAAAATAGGAGATACAATAACAAAACCTGGGCATAACGAAAGGCTTCCTGATATACAAATACAGGAACCTGCAGTCAAAATTAAATTTGAAGCAAATACTTCACCTTTCTCTGGACAGGAAGGAAAGTTTGTAACATCAAGACAATTACTCGCAAGGTTACAAAAAGAACTAGAGAAGAATGTAGGAATGAAATTAGAGATTACAGGAGACCAATTTTATGTATCAGGTAGAGGAGAGCTCCATCTTTCCATTTTAATAGAAACACTAAGAAGAGAGGGATATGAATTTCAAATCTCAAGACCAGAGGCTATAGTAAAAATAGTAGATGGAAAACAATTTGATGTTAGAGAAGAATTAATAATAGATACAAATGAAGAATATATTGGAGAGATCACTACAATATGTTCTAAAAGAGGAGCAGAACTTGATAACATGATTAATGAAGGTTCAGGTAGAGTAAGGTTTTATTACAAAATATTAACAAAGAATTTATTTGGTCTTAGAGCAGAAGTTTTAAATCAGACCAGAGGAACAACTACAGTAAACCATTCATTCTTAGATTTAGTAGAGTTTAAATCTGCGGCAAAAAGGGAAAGAAAAGGAGTTATACTTGCATCAGATAATGGGACATCAACAGCATACGGAATCATGAACGCACAGGAGAGAGGAATATTATTTATAGGTCCAGAAGAAAGAATATACAAAGGAATGATCGTTGGAATAAATAAATATGATCAAGATATAGAAGTAAATGTCGCAAAACAAAAACATCTCACAAACATACATAAAGAAGGACAGGAAGATGCAATGGTGTTCAATCCCAAAATAGAAGTTACAATAGAGTATGGGGTTTCTTTTATAAATGAAGATGAACTTTTAGAAATCACACCAGACCACCTCAGATTAAGGAAGAAATTTTTAGATAAAAATGAAAGGGAAAAACAATCAAAACAGTAATCTCCTTGTTAAATTTATACAGATCATAATATAATAAAAGCACATGGGAGTATTCATATATATAATAATAGGCATAATACTTGGATACCTATTCTCCCTTAAATCAAATAGTCACGGGAGTCTTTATATCTATATAATTGTAGGAATTGTAGCAACAACAATAGGAGGAACATTTTCAATTTCATTTATAAGTACAAGTTATATCATATCAAGCATAGTATCGATAATTTTTGCTTGTATCACCCTGTACATCTTTACGTTACTAATAAATAAGACTAAATAATGAATAATAATAATGATACAAAGAGAAACTTTCCTAAAGACTTTCTATGGGGAGTTGCAACATCGGCATATCAGATAGAGGGAGGAAATAATCATAGCAACTGGAATATGTGGGCAGATAAAAAAGGGATTGAAAAAGCAACAGATATATTAAATTCACATACACAATATACCGAGGACATTAAATTAATTAAATCTTTAAATTTAAATTCATATAGACTATCAATTGAATGGTCAAGGGTTGAACCTCAAGAAGGAAAATGGGACATAGATGGTCTAAATTATTATAAAGACCTAATTACAAAACTACAGGATTCAAATATAGAGCCATTTGTTACGTTATTTCATTTCTCTTTACCAGAATGGATGCAAAAAAAGGGAGGCTTTAAAAACAGAAAAAACATTAAGTATTACACTAGATTTGTAGAATTTGTAGTAGAAAATCTGGGAAACAAGGTGAAATTCTGGATAACAATTAACGAACCAGTACTTTTAGGAGTACTTAGTTATATATCTGGAGAATGGCCTCCTGGAGAAAAAAATTACCTTACATATTTCAAAGTAAAACGAGTATTAGAAAGAGCTCATATAGAAGCATATATAAAGATCAATAACATATATAAGAAGTACAACTGGGAAAAACCTAAGATATCTATAGCGAAGAATAATGTAGATGCAACTACAAATGACACATTTAGTGAATACCCAATGAAAATATATACATTCCTATGGAATTATTCATTTCTTGACAATATAAAAAAATATATGGATTTTATTGGACTTAATTACTATTTCCACAAAAAAGTAAAATTGCATTTTTTATCTAAGGAAATGCCATTTCTAGAAACTGTACAAGATGAAGAGGTAAATCAAAAACAAGATGTCCTAGATTGGGAAGTTTATCCAAAGGGTATATATAACTTAACTACATGTCTATACAAAAGGTACAAAAAAGATATATATATAACAGAAAATGGAATATCAGATACAACAGATACTAAAAGATCAGAATTTATTATTCAACACCTAAGTTTTATAAAAAAGGCGATAGATGAAGGCGTCCCTATTAAAGGTTATTTCTACTGGACACTTGTAGATAATTTTGAATGGGCATGGGGATATAAACCAAAATTTGGATTAGCATATATAGAAAAAGGAAAAAGAATATTAAAAAATAGTGCAAAGACATATGCACTAATTGCAAAAAATAAGCATATATAAAAAATATATTGTGTTATAATTTATATATTATGAAAACAGTAGAGAGTGTAATATACACAATATTCTCCATAATAGAGTTTTTTCTAGTATTCAGAGTGTTGTTTGAAGTACTTGGTGCAAATCCCAATAATATTATTGCACAATTTATATACAAAACATCAGATCCTCTAGTTAGTCCATTTGAAGGGCTATTCAAGTCAATTAATTTTCACTATTTCACACTGGATACCAATGGAATCATTGCAATCATAGTATACTCTATTGCAGGATATATAATACTCGAAATACTAAATACAATATCAAGAAAAAATAGGATAAGTTAACAACGGTTAAATATAGGTAAAATAGAATTCCTTTTAACACAATAATCTCTAATAATTTTAATAGAAAAACTATATTCAGAAGTATATTTTTCTGGACTAGGCATACTTATTGTGAGTATAAAACATTCCATTTTTTGCATATCAACAAAGACAATTGACAATATGACACCCAAAGATATATAATGTTATTGTTTAATTTTATCAACTGGTAGTTGTAATAATGTGGTTCTCCTCAAAGTTCTACTTCCAGAACAAGTGTTAAAGTATTGGAGGTGACTTTTTAAATGTTTGAAGACAAAGTTCTTAAGTGTCAAGACTGCGGAAGAGAATTTACTTTTTCAGCTAAAGACCAAGAATTTTTTGCAGAAAAAGGATATTCTCAACCATTAAGATGTAAAGAGTGTAGAGAAAAACGAAGAGCTCAAAAAGATAGCGGATTCGGAAAATCTTTTGACATTATTTGCGCAAAATGTGGTAAGGCATCTACTGTTCCTTTTAAACCTAAAAGTGATCAAGTATATTGCAGAGAATGTTATGCAGAAATGAACAAGAAAGCATAAAAACTTTCTTTAAAAATAAAAAGGGTACATGAAAATGTACCCTTTTTACGTATATTATACATTTTGAAAAGATTATCTTAATTCTGTTTCCTCTATAATTTCTTCAACCTCTTTAACAACTCCTCCCTTGTTTTTTCTCCATGTCCAAAGAGCATTAATTAAGAAATTAAACACAAAACTTGTTGCTATAGAGATATTATTAGATATAAGTGCAGAAAGATTATGTCCAAAATGATAAGAAATCAAAGAGTATATAACAGGAAATACCAATATTCTTGATATTATATAACCGAGAGAAATAGCTGCATGGTATTTTAATATTCTGGACCAAAAATTTGAATTGTCTTTAGGCTCTTTAAATGTCCATTTATCATTTATAAAGAAATTATTTAAATTACCACATTCAGCGGCAATTAATGTTGATACTCGAGGTGATATATTAAAAATATTTATTAGTAACAACAAAACACCATTATCAATAATAAGCCCTAAAATTCCAACTGAAAAATATTTACCAATCTTACTCAAAAGATACTTAACACTGGGGTTTTTAAACATAATTTTTATGATTATAAACTATTTTTGAAAATAATTCTTGGATAAATTTGTAAATTTACTAATTAGAAACCTTTTATATTTCATTGGAAATATATCAAAAAGAAGATGGTACATAAGATACGGAATGGCAGTAGAAATACTTTTTGAGTGTAACCCGTAATTTGTTTTCTTTTTCCTGATATCAGAAATAAGATCATGATCATACGAAGTATAAGCTGAACATATAGCAGATTTAGTGTGTGCATCAGAAGATCCAACAATAGAAAGGTTAAGTTTCTCAACAACATCCACAACTATTTTGTTATAGGTAGCAAGACATGTCACCTTGGAAAAAATTCTACCCTTGTGATACAAGGCAGTAAAATAATTCAAGGATCCATTTACTTCCAATGCAAAAGGATAACCAGAGGATAAAGCCTCTTCTATCACAGCCATTCCTCCAGCATGATTTCCTTTAATATTAAAAGGGTTAAAAGGATGAGCAATAACAGGAAATCCACCCTGAGAAAGAATTTCATACATTGTATCTTTAGCAGACATATATTTTTTCACTTTCTTTTTTAAATCAAGACCCAATATATGGCAAGATTTAGTACTAATTTCTGATCCAATACCGACTTCAAGATTATATCCTCGAGAAGAATTATAACCTAAAGCAGTAAATGCTCCATCAATTTCATTGTGATCAGTTATGTATATTTTATCAGCAAGCTTATTTTTAACTACATAGTCTACAATTTGCTCAGGAGATGATAAACCATCAGAAATATTAGAGTGTATGTGTAAATCAGCCTTCTTCATAAAAGAGTTACCTTTTAGTATACTTTATTGGAAATTATAATTTCAATAGATATATTTATAATGTTAAAGATACCCATACAAGACTTCAGTTTGAAAGATACCCTACTCTCAGGGCAATCATTCAGATGGGAGAGAATAGATCAGAATGAATTTGAAGGAGTTATAAACACCCATTATATAAAAATAAGACAAGATAGGAATATATTAATAATAGAAAGCAAACCAAAGATAAATGAGAAAATAATTATTAAATATTTTAACATTGATATAGACTATAAAGATATTATTAAAAAGATATCGAAAGATAAACTAATGGAGGAAGCTATATCAAAATTTTATGGAATGAGAATTTTAAACCAAGATGAACACGAATGTTTATTTTCATATATAATATCTAGCTTTAATTCTATAAAAAAAATAAAAATGTCGACAAAGCTACTATCTCAGAGTCTAGGAAATGAAATTATAAATGGAGTATACACATTCCCAACCCTATCAAATATTCTCTCAGCAACAAACAAAAATCTCAAAGATGCGAAGTTAGGGTTTAGATCAGAATATATTAAAAAAAGCGCACAAATTATAAAAAAACACAATTGGGATTTAAAAAAAATAAAAGATATGAAGTATAACGAAGCAATGGATAAACTGAAACAATTACCGGGTGTTGGAGAAAAGGTGGCAGCGTGTACCATGTTATATTCGATGAATTTCAATGAAGCCTTTCCTATAGATACATGGATTACAAAATACATAAAAAGAGAGTATCCAGAGATAAAAAGAAAAGAAATATTAAATAAATTAAATGAAAAGTTTGAAAATTACGCAGGATGGGCACAACTTTATATGTTTGAATACGAAAGATCTTCTAAAGAATAGATTCCTCACGTATATATATATGTGTCCAAAAAGCAGAAGTAAACACTGTAATGAAAGATACAATAAAAAAGAACATGAATATAGCAAATAGTATTAAAGGAATAGAAACAATAAATGCTCCGGAATAAAAACTGAATACAACTGATCTCATCATTGACTCTACATAGGAGGCTATAGATACAAAAATCACCAAGTAGATTATATAAACAAGAGATATCAATATAAATTTAGGAAATTCATGATAAACCCTCAAAAATGTTGTTTTTATAGCACTAAATAAATCTACATTTTCATTTATAAATTTTCTAATAGCAAAATAATTCCACGATACCAAGAAAAAAGATATGAATATAACAACAATAGAGTCAAAAATAATGGCAATGATACCTAAAGAAGAAGTGGCTATAAAAAACATGTAGCATAAAGATGAAAAAATAATTATGAATATAACAGCAACTGTTTGGAACGCAACATATCTAACCCACTTTTCTCTCCCCATATTCCAAGCGTCATGAAGTGAAGGAATTCTACCCCAATTCTCTCTTATCAGTAATGTCCTCATAAGGGCAGTATATGACACAGAGGACAAATATATAGAAAAGAATAGGTATGCTAAAAGTAGAACAAGTATTAAAACAGGAAACCATAAAGGGGAAGATAACAAAGAGATAAGGGTATTATGAGCTATGTTAGAAAGAGAACTTGGAGTAAATGCATTTAAATTTACATTTATAAATGGAAAGAATTGATAAATTTCAAATATAGCAGTAAAGAATACAGAAACAAACCCTAAAAACACTAATGTAGAGCTTCTTATTGTAATAGAGATTGATTCACTAACACTGTTCAGAGCTTCTTGTAATATATTCATACAGTCCCTATATTATCTTAAAAATAGGTCTATTTTGCAAATGTATGATATAATTTATACACTAAATATATGAAAAATTTCAGTTTTTCCAACCATAAGGAAGAAATTCTAAACCGGTTACTTAAAATAGCAAGAATCAAAGGTTTCCTTGAGGAGGAAACTGTTTTAGAGAATATTCCATTTATAGAAGACAATGTTGAACTTATTGATCAATTATATATATTACTTGATAAGGAAAACATAGAAATTATATCTCAGGAAGAAGACGTTGTAGATGACAAGAAAAAGGAAAAGAAAGAAGAGTTAACTTTAGATCAAAAAATTAAAATACTGAAAAGTATACAGGCAAATATTGATGCTGACCCAATAAGAGCATATCTGCAAGAAATTGGAAGAATACCTCTTCTTACAGGAAATGAAGAAATAATCCTTGCAAAAAGAATTAAAAAACATGATGAGGAGGCAAAAGCATATCTAACAACTGCAAATCTAAGGCTGGTCGTATCCATAGCAAAAAAATGGTCAAAGAAAGGAAGTCTTGATCTTTTGGATTTAATACAGGAAGGAAATTTGGGACTTATGAGAGCAGTTGATAAATTTGACTACAAAAGAGGTTATAAATTCTCTACTTATGCAACATGGTGGATTAGACAAGCAATTACAAGAGCAATTGCAGACCAGGCAAGAACAATAAGAATACCTGTACACATGATTGAGACAATTTCCCAACTCCAAAGGAAAAGAAGTGAGCTTGCAATTAAACTCCAAAGAACACCAACACCTGAAGAAATTGCAAAAGCAATGAATAAAAGCATAGATCAAGTCCAAGAAATTATTAAAATATCTCAATATCCTACATCACTATCGACTCCTGTGGGTGATGATAACTCAAATACTATTGCAGATTTCATCTCTGATGAAGAAACACCAAAGCCAACAGAAGTTGCAAACATGGAATTTTTAAAGAGTCAAATACAGGATGTATTGTCAAGTTTATCTGATAGAGAAAGAAAAGTCATTGAATTAAGGTTTGGTCTCCAAGATGGAGTTGCAAGAACACTTGAGGAAGTAGGCAGAGAATTTAAAGTTACAAGAGAAAGGATAAGACAAATAGAATCTAAAGCCTTAAGAAAGTTAAAAAACAAAGATGTAGAAAAATTACTTAGAGATTACTTATAAAATGACTAATATTGTCACACTTTTATCAAATACAGGATTAGGCACAGAAGGAGTATATATTCTACTAGCGATTCCAATAATAGCAGCAATAGCTGTTATGGCAAAACAAATTATAGGGTTAAAATCATTTAATATTTATACAACAGCTCTTACTTCCGTTGCCTTTATATCAACAGGACTACTTTACGGAATACTTATTGCTGTATATATACTTCTTGCAGATATAATTGCTCAATTTCTTATACAAGTTTTAAACTTGCATCATAATGCAAAAGTTGCAATATCTCTTTCTCTAGTATCATTAGGAACACTAATCTCAATATATTTTTTCACAAGACTCGGGGTACCAATGCCACAAAAGATATCAATATATGCAATTGTATTATTTGTAATAATTGCAGAAATACTATCATCAACAAAAATCAAAAAAGGTGGTGAGTATGGAAACTCAGTATACATTCAAACGATTTTAATATCCCTAATATCATATGGAATTATATCAATTCCATTTATAAAGGAACTTATACTTTCTTATCCAATCATATCTTTAGTAATAATCATACTTGATATTCTCATGGGTAGAATAACAACACTACGCATTATTGAATACTACAGATTTCGAAACATCATAAAAGAGAAGGCATCATAACAATGTTAGATAAATACATCAATGCATCAGATACAATACTTGGTATGAATGCAAGAAATCTCTTGTACATAGATAGAAAGGGTCCAAGAGTAACAAATTCAAAATTAAAAAGCAAAAAAATCCTAAAGGAAAACATGCTTCCAACACCAAATACTATATTTGTAATAAAAAATAAAATAGAAGCAGAAAGTTTCGATTTTACAAAAATACCTGATAGCTTTGTACTAAAACCTAATAAAGGAACAGGAGGAAACGGGATATTAATTATATATGGCAAAAAAAAGAAAAAGAAACTAGAAGATGAAGATATTTGGGTAATGCCTAACAAAGAATACTTAACATTATCAAGATTAAAAACTCACATAATAGACATATTAGATGGTAACTTTTCCATAGAAAATACACCAGATATTGCAATATTTGAAGAAAGGATTAAGATACATCCTGTATTTAAAGTATTTTCTAAACAGGGCATGCCTGATATAAGGATAATAGTCTACAAAAAAATACCTATCATGGCAGAATTAAGACTCCCTACTATTGAGTCAAAAGGTAAAGCTAACTTGCATATGGGAGGAATAGGAGTGGGTATAGATATTGCCAGTGGGATAACAACAAAAGCCATAATGCAAAATGTATATATAGAATATCACCCAGATTCAAAAACATTACTCTCTGGATTTAAAATACCAGAATGGAATAAAATTCTTGACATGGCAATATCATCTGAGACTGCATCAAAAATAAACTTTCTTGGTGTTGACATTGCCATTGACAGAGAAAGGGGGCCTGTTGTAATAGAACTAAATTCAAGACCTGGACTTGCAATACAAAGTGCAAACAATTCTGGTATTAAAGAAAGATTAGAAGCTGTATCAAAATTACATATAAAAAATACAGAATCTGCAATTAGAGTTGCAAAAGAAATTTTTGGAGGAGAAGTAGAAGAAGAAATACAAGAGATATCCGGGAAAAAAATAATAGGAAGAACATCTATTGTGTCTGTGGATGATAAAGAGTATGAGTGTAAAATTGATACAGGGGCATATAGAACATCAATATCTCAAGATTTAGCTGTAGAACTAGGATATCAGGAGGTTATAGATCATTTTAAAAATTTAAATATTCCGGATAATTTAAACATTACTAATATTCACGAAATACACAAATCAATTCAAGATAAATCAAGAATAGATACAGTTGTAGTATCTTCATCGAACGGGACATCAATCAGACCAATTGTTAATATTGAATTTAAATTGGAAGGTGTAGATATAGTATCTAATGCAACAATATCAGAAAGATCAAATCTAAAATATCCAATAATAATAGGAAGGAGAGATTTAAAATATTTTTTAGTAGACATAACAAAATGAAAATAGGGATACTATCAAATTTCACAGAAAATGAAGGAACGAACCAAATGTTTTTAAGAGAGTTTAGGGATCTAAAACACAATCCATCAATAATATACCTTCAGGAGACATATCTACACGATGGAATTTTTATTTTCAAAAATAAAGACATAGCGTCATTTGACTATATATTATTTGCATCAATTGCAGCAGATGTAAAAAAGGCAGTTACAATATCTCAATACCTAAAAGATAATAATGTAAGATATTTTGATAATAATCTACTTGAAGTAAGATATGCCATAAACAAGATATATGACTCATATAAAATTAAGGCAGCAAAACTACCCTTTCCTAAAACATACCAAAATCCATATGATTCAAAAATAGAGTATCCTATCATTATAAAAAGAATAAATTCTACACAAGGAAAGGGAGTATTTTTAATAAAAAATCAAAATGAAATGCATAAATTTTTCTCTAAAGAAGAGTCAAAAAAATATATTATACAAGAGTATATTAAGTACGATCATGACTTGAGAATATTTAAAATAGGAGATAATAAGCTATTTGCCATGGAAAGAATTCCCAAAAATGGAGAATTTAGAGCAAATTATCATATGGGAGCAACCGTAGCAAAATTTGACATAAATGAAGATATAAAAACACTATCTTTGAAAGCAGGCAAAGCTACAAAGTCAATTATTGCAGGAGTTGATATTTTAGTATCAAAAGACAAGTATTACATACTAGAAGTAAATAGATCTCCAGGACTAGGAGGAATATCAAAAGCAACTGGTGTTAATATTGCAAAAGAAATTGTAAATTACTGCTTAGGAATATGAAAGCCAATAAGCCCCTATTTATAACAATATTCATATTTATACTAATATTTATTGTCACAACACAATTTATACTACCTACAAAAAATCAACAAGGTATAGTAATTTCAAGAAATGTATATATTATAGTATCTCAGATTTTTATAATACTATTCCTTATAGGAAAAATCATTATAAATTACATAAAAAATACTTTTATAAATACTATACGTTTTGCTTTTCTGCCAGCAGTTACATTATCGGTAATAATTATGCTCAAAGCTCTTGGGGGATTGAATATATTAATGGAAATAGCAATACCCGCAGCAACAATAATTTTATTTATAATAATAACAATTATATAAGAAAGCATTGCAATATTTACAATTGCAATATATAATCCACGGTTATATGGAAGCAGAATATATTATATATACTCCAAATTTTGGAAATGGAGAGGGAACTCTCCCGGGTAATCCTAATATACTAGAAGATAATTACTCGAGAGAGAAGTATACAGAAAGAGCAATAGAAGAGATCTCCCAAAAACTACAGGTATTTGCCCTAAGATTACCATATGGATTTACTGATAAGCCAAGAACTCAAGGATCTTTAAGAGAATCATACTATTTTACAGTTGCAGGAACCCCTCAGGATGCAATAGATAAGGCATACCAAATTAGAGGGTATTGGATGAAAGGAAGAAGAGGAACGAGAATACAAAGCATATCAAGACTACATCCAGATGAGGTTAAAGAACTATTAACAGTAATAACCTATACCCCAGAAGTATGCATTCCACAATTTATGACTGATGGTTTTTTTGGAAGAAGAAAAGATGGAACAGAAGTATACGTATATGCAGACCAAGACGGCCAAACAAGAGTGGCTGTTAGTTGTAACCACCCATACAGTCAATATTCTAGAAGATCACTTACAACATACAGAAGATAATCTGATATAATCCTTTTTAATGAAAAAAAAATATCTAATTACGTCAGCATGGCCATATGTGAATGGAACACCTCACATTGGACATATTGCCGGTGCGTATCTTCCAGCAGATATATATAAAAGATACTGTAACTTAAAAGGTAGAGATTCTATATATGTATCTGGGTCAGACATGCATGGCGTACCAACCATAACAACTGCAGAAATTATGGGGAAAAAACCAATTGAGATTGCATATTATTTTGACAGTATATGGAGAAAAGTACTTTCAAAATTTGAAATAAATTTTGATTTATATTCAACAACAGAAGAAGAAAATCACAAAAAGATGACGCAAGATATATTTCTAACTTTGCTATCAAAGGAATATATTTCACTCGGTAAGGAATCCCAACCATATTGTGAAAATGAAAAACGATTTATACCCGACAGATATGTTACAGGAAAATGTTCTAGATGTGGAAAAGAAAATGTAAAGGTAGGTGAAAGCTGCGAAGAATGTAATAAACTTAATTCTTTTGAAGATGTAATAGATCCTAAGTGTAAAATATGTAAAAGTACCCCTATACTCAAAGAAACTGAAAATTTCTTTTTAGAATTACCTAAATTAGAAAAAGAAATAAAAGACTACCTTGAAACAAGAAAAAATTCTTTTAGAAAAGATGTATATGACCTTTCAATGGGATTTATTAAAGAAGGTCTAAAAAGACGATCAATTACCAGAGATATAGAATATGGAATTCCTGTCCCAGTAAAAGGATATGAGCATAAAGTTATATATGTATGGTTTGAAGCATTGATAGGATATATTTCTGCTTCAGAAAAGTTAACTAAAGACTGGACTAAATACTGGAGCAATAATTCCAATATTTGCATGTTTTTGGGAAAAGATAATATTATATTCCACACAATAATCCTTCCGGCAATCCTGATTGCCTACAATAAGGAACTTAACCTTCCTACAAACATCATAGGGAATGAATATGTACTTTTAGAGGGAAGGAAAATGTCTAAAAGTGATAATCACTTACTTGAGGCAGAGTACCTAATAGATAATTTTGGATCAGATGCCTCAAGATTTTATATTACATATAGTATGCCTGAAAATAAGGACTTTAATTTTACATGGAAAGAATTTGAGCAAACATACAACAGTGGATTATCATCCAACATAGGAAACTATATACACAGAACACTAACTTTCTTACAAAACAATTTTAATGGAGAGATTAGAGAAGGAAAAATAGACAAAGAGGATAAGGAGTACATCAATCAAACATTTAAAAATGTAGAGAAGTATTTAGATCATTTTGAATACCAAAATACAATAAAGGAAATATTAAAACTATCAGACAAAGCAAATCAACGGTTTAATACATTTAAAATTTGGGAAAGTAAAGATAAAGACAGTATGTATACACTAATGCAGTATGTATACGCGTTGTGCATTCTACTAAAACCTATTATTCCAAAAGCAATAGAAAAACTTGAAAAAACATTAAATGTAAAAGTTATCGAATATAAGTATATTCCTTATACAGGTCACATAGAAGAACCTCAAATTCTTTTTCCCAAAATTGAAGATTCCAGGATTCAAGAACAAACAGGAAAAGTAAAATAATGTCTATAGATACGCATGCTCACATAACAAATGAATTCTATACTGACATCCCCCAAATATTATCCAGATCTATACAAAATGGAGTACATCAAATCATTGTTCCTGGAACTAATTTATCAGACTCAAATTCTATAAATCAGTATAAAGATCCACTATTAAGATATGCAGTTGGGATACACCCAGATGAATCATCTTACAATATTGATAAAAAACAAATTTTTGATTTAATTACAGATGAGACTATTGCAATAGGAGAGTGTGGGATAGATTTATCAAGGGAACAAGACAAAAAAGTACAAGAAAAATTATTTAGAATACAAATAGAGATAGCAATTGAAAAAAAACTTCCGATAATAATTCATACACGAAACGCACTTAGGGAAACTTATGATATACTTTCTTCATATTATCATAAAGGTAATAATAACATTGGAGTAGTACATAGCGCAGACGGAGATATCAACATATTAAATAAATTAATAGATATAGGATTTTACTTATCATTTAATGGAATATCGACATACAAAAGCGCAGACAACATCAGGAATATCATCAGGGAGGTAAGTATTCATAAGATTTTAGTAGAAACGGATGCTCCATTTTTAAATCCTAAAGGATCTAAAACTAAACAAAATGAAAGTGCAAACATTAAATATGTCATAGATAATATAAATACAGTAAAAGGAATACACAATACAGAAGAGATAACAGAAAATAACGCAAAATTATTATTTAGATTATGAAAAACGTTTCAGAAATATTACAAGAGACAAGGGAGAGTAAAAATATCTCAATAGAAGAGGTATCTAAAATTTTAAAAATAAAGCAAACATTTATCATAGCTCTTGAGAAGGGAGAGTATGATAAATTACCTTCACAATCTACCACAAAAGGATTTATAAAAATCTATGCAAAGTATTTAGGAATCAATACCGAGAATATAATTGCGATGTTTAGAAGAGAATGTAAGGTTGTTGAAGGACATCAAATGAAGAATAAGAAAAACAAGGTTCGAATACCATTTATACTACACAGCAAAACATTTTTCACAATACTAACCATTATAATTATTCTTGGGGTTATTATTATATATGCGCTACATGAATATTCCATATATAAAACGCCACCAATATTAACAATACTATCCCCATCAAAAGATAGTATTTCAACATATAACTCAAGTATAACAATAAAGGGGAAAACACAAATAGGTAATAATATAACAATAAATGGAGCTGGAATCTCCAACCTAGATACTAACGGGGATTTTTCTGTAAATGTAGGACTTCAATATGGTATGAACAAAATAGTAATAATAGCAAAAAATCAATTAGGGATTGTAAATCAAAGAATAGTTGATGTAGATTATTTAAATAAACAAGCAGTGCTTCAAAAACAAGAAGATACATTTTCAATTACAATAAAGGCAATATACTCACCAACATTTGTGGAAGCGCAAAGTCAAAATAACACACTATATAAAGGAATCATAAATGCAAACTCCAGCATAAAAGTAACAGGGGTAAGTTCAATTATTATAAACACAGGAGAAATTCAAAACATAGAAATATATTATCATTCAAAATCATATATAATGAATGGGAATGGTCTGGGTCTTATACTTGTAAAGTATAAGAATGGAGGAATAACAATATCTAAAAGTTAATAAATATGTTAGACTAAAAATATATGAATGTATTCTTTGATGTTATCTTCGTAATCATAGCAATCCTCACAGTAATATTTTTACTACAACTCATTATATCTCTTCGTGACCTTGATGAAGATTTAAAAGAAGGTAGGAAAGTGTTATCCAATGTATCCAGAATAACAGATAGTGTAAGAAAAGGAACAGAAGGTGTGAATGAAATTATAAAAGACACAAAGTCTGTATCATCAAAAGCACGCAAGGTAATGACTCAAACAGTGGATATCGTCAATTTAGCAAAATCCATAGCAACAATATTCAATAGATCACCAAAAAAGAAGTAATTTTATATAGATAATAACGATATCATATTTTGGCGCATCATTCTCCAAATAATTACAAAACTTGTTCATCTGACAAATTACTAGTATCTATACCAATTCCAGAGAAAAAATCCCTATAATCAAGATCATTGATATATCCAGCTAAATTCTCTCTTTCATTTCGTTCAGTTTTAAACTCTAACATATCAACAACATTACCCCCTTGTGAATCTAAACTTCTTTCATTTTCCATATTTTGACAGTATATATCATGAAATAAAGATTTGCACAATACTACTATGTATTAGAGAGAAAACTTTCAGCATCCTGAATAAGCACATCCCGAGGCTTAGAACCATCTTGAGGACCTACAACACCCTTCTCTTCAAGTTCTAATATAAGCCTTGCAGCTCTTGCATAACCTATTTTTAATTTTGACTGCAAAATTGAAGCAGACCCCCTCTTTGCCGCAACAACAATTCTTACAGCATCAGGAAAAAGATTATCTTCAGATAATACAGCTCCATTTTCCGATACAAAAGAATTACTATCTCTCTGAGGAGTTAGGACAGATTCATTATATTCAGCAGTTCCCTGCTCAGATATAAATTTGATAACGCGAGAGATTTCCTCTTCAGTAACAAGTGCTCCCTGGACTCTAATAGTTTTTCCCATATCGGGACTCTTAAACAACATATCTCCTCTACCTAAAAGAGTTTCTGCGCCAAGTTGATCTAGAATAACACGGGAGTCAATTACTGAAGCCACAGAAAGAGCAATTCTAGCAGGAATATTTGCTTTAATAATACCAGTAATAACATTTACTGAAGGTCTTTGGGTTGCAAGAACAAGATGAATTCCTACTGCCCTTGCCATTTGGGCAAGCCTTACAATTGAATTTTCTACCTCAATTCCCTTTGTAAGCATCAAGTCTGCCATTTCATCAATAATGACAACAATGTTACTTAATTTCCCTTCTCTTTCTTTATTTGCATTATATCCAGCAATGTTACGAGCTCCATCCTCCTTTAATAACTGATATCTAGTATCCATTTCCTTTACCGCCCATTTGAGAGCATTATTTACATTTTCCATATCTGTTATAACGGGAGTAAGTAGATGAGGAATTCCATTATAAACGGAAAGTTCTACATGCTTAGGATCAACAAGAATAAACTTTAAAGTATCAGGAGAGTGCCTATATAAAAGACCCATAATGACAGAGTTTATAAGCATACTCTTACCAGATCCAGTAGATCCTGCAATAAGCAAATGAGGCATTGATGCAAGATCTCTAATTATAATTTTTCCGGATACATCTTCTCCCATCGCAATTGGTAAAGTTAAAGACATATTTTGAAATTCTGGAGTATCTATAATATTTTTTAATGCAACGGCTTGAGATCTAGTATTAGGCATTTCAATACCTACAAGGGATGTACCTGGAATTGGTGCCTCAATTCGAACAGATCCAGATGGAGCAGCAAGAGCAAGTGCAATATCTCTATCCAGATTATTAATTTTAGAAACCTTAGTTCCCATTGTAATCTGTAGTGCATATCTTGTTACTACAGGACCAGAAGATACATCAACAACTTTTGATGTAATTCCAAAACTCGCAAGTGTTCTTTCTATAATTTCTGAATTTTTCTTTATATCTGAGGGATTAATATTATTAACTCTTTTTATCTCATTAAGAAATTCAATAGGTGGAAGTTGCCAATTATCAAAATGAGGTTTCATTGCTTCCGATTCTGCAGCAGGAATAGCCTGTTTTACATCAGGTTTCTTTTGCAGTATTAAATCTCCTCCAATCATCTGAGGAGAAACATCTTCTTTATCATCTACCCCAGTAACTTCAAATTCTAAATTTTTAATTTTTCCATCCCCAACATTATTACGAATCATTGCATCATCCTTTTCGAAGAAGCTTCCTATAAATACAAAGATCGTATTTAATGCCCATTTTATAGATCTCAAAGATTCTGCAAAAGAAAAAGATAACGACATAAGAAAAGAAATAACAATAACAGGTATCAAAATTATAATAGTTCCGGCTTTTGCCAAATATTTATCTAAAAGATGAAATGTTAGGTAACCAACAGCACCTCCCAATTTTCCATGCTCTGATAAATATAAACTTATGGATGGATTAGAAACAGCATTAATAAAACCAAGTATGGATATTGTGAAAATGGTCATACCAAAAAGAGTGGAAAATGTGTTAAACCTATTTTTTGTACCTAAAAAACGCAAAGAGAGTAAAAAGGAAAAAACTGCAAATATAGGCAAACCCCATCCAAATATTATATATAAAAAGCTAATACCCTTGATATGCACAAAAATACCGATAAAACTCAAAAGAGAGATTACAAGGAGAACTATACCAATAACAGTATATGTATCCTTCCCCTTAAAAGCTAATCCTGCTTTCCTTTTAAATTTTGTAAACCTAGAGAGACGTTTTCTGCCCATAAAACATTGTACTACCTTAATTTATATACCAAAAGATAGGAAATAACAATATTTAATAAATAATTCGCAATTATTATTTATTCAGGAAAAATTGATGTTAACTTACCCATAAGAGATAATAGGTCTTCATTACTTACAGAAGAACTAATACCTAACATGTCCTGTTTGCTAACACCGCTTTTATAATCTTCATCAGAATCAAAATAATACATTTTACATTTCCCATCAGGAGAGAGTATAAAAAAATTTGACATTCCATCTTCACGAAAATCAATATATAATGTGCTTTCTCGACCACCAATTTGAGAGACCATTGATATCAACACTACATTTGAGTTATTCCTAAATAGTATTCTAAAACCTCGACCGTGATCTAAAATAATCGCATTATTTTTAGAATTAGAAAATATACTGAAAACAGTTTCATATAAAGATTTCACTGTTTCCCCTAAAGGATGTAAATCTCCAGTATCTACATACGGTCTTAATATTTCGGAATCCATAATGTGAGGTGATTATAACATCAATAAAACAAATATAACAAACAGACATTGAGTAAATTCCAAAATAATGATATAAATCACATACAAGTATGAAGAAAAATGTTTCAAATACAGTAATAATAATTTATGCAGTATTAGTAATACTCACACTATCTGGTATTATATATACAATTCAAATAAAACCAAGCTTGTGCTACATACCTTTTCAACCAAATATAAAAAAATATTCATCATATCCAAGGATGTGTATTAATACAAATAAAAGTTACACAGGTACAATTTCCACATCACTTGGAGACATAAACTTCACACTATACCCAAAATCTGCTCCACTAGCAGTAAATAATTTCTATTTCCTTGCAAAAAGTGGGTTCTATAACAATACAATAGTTGACAGAGTTGTGAAAGGATTTGTTGTACAAGCAGGATCACCAAATGGTAGTTTAACGGGAGGACCAGGATATAAATTTCAAGATCAAATCAACCCTAAAAGCTTAGGAATACCATCTCAACTTGTAAATGCGTATACAAAAGAGGGATATAACTACGATTATAATATAAAATCATACCCTGTATCTCAATATTCTATTGCAATGGCAAATTCTGGTCCAAACACAAATGGAAGTCAATTCTTCATTGCAATGGCAAAAGAGTCTCAACTTAATGGAATGTATACAGTGTTTGGCAAAGTAACTTCAGGATACAATGTTCTATCTGAAATACAAAATACATCTGTAGACACAAAAAATAACGATAAACCTTTACAGGATATAAAAATAAATTCCATTACAATAAACGCAGACTAATCTGAAATCGATACGTTTATCTTAGAAAGACTGGAAGGAAGGTATCCAATCAAAGAGAATATACGAGGATGGTCTGTTATAGTAACACTCTTTACGTTATTAATACCATATATATATGATTTAGCAGCGCTAAAACTCTTTCCTTTTATTGCATTAGCTATATTTGTTTTATTCGTATTTTTGTACAAAACAGCCTGATATGATACTAATGCTTCAACCTGCCCAGAGATAACTTCAATTTTCTTAATAGACACAGTCATATTTCTAACAAGATTAGAATTACCTTCAAGGTTTGATTTAATAACAGAGGTAAAATCATTTTGGTTATAAGCTTCCCCCTGAGTTTTAGTCTGTTCTGACAAATTCAATACTTGAGCCTGAGTACCAACCTGATTATCAAACGTTGCATTAACCGTTATATTTTGAACACTTTGAGAAATTAATGAGTAATTGCCAACTTTAGACTGTAAATCTGTCTGTCCTCTTTGATATAACTGAGAAGATAAACTTTGTTCTAAATTTTGCTGATCAGAAGAAGAAACTACTTGCTCTGTCTGAGAGGATTCATTACCTGCTGTAAAGGCATTAGGATTGGTTCCTGTCAGCTCACTACTACTATAACCCTGTACAGAAAATGTATCACCTGCAACGTCTGCAGTATTCACACTGGCAGTACAAGTAAATGACACTGTACCATAAGTAACTCCAGTAACTACCCCTCCACTTTTATTCTCTGTAGCAGCAGGTACAGTAACAGAAGAAGAATTAGTACATGTATAGTTACTAGACCCAGTAAATACAGTTCCTGAAGAAAGAGTAATAGAATTGGAGGTTGAATTAGTTAAAGTAATACTTCCAGATGCAAAACTACCCGTAGTTACAGTTTTACTACCTGTGGTAGGAGCGCTATCTGAACCTGATTCTGATACTACAAAAACCTTTGCAGGAATTTCTAATTTTGAAGTATTAATAGAAGAAATATTAGGGCTGATTAAAATAGTAGCAGTAGAAGATATTGGCTCACCTTTTACTTGAATAGCAACATCAGCAGATGTTAAAAATAAATAATATATAATGAAAAGACAAAGTAGTATAAAAACACCTAATATGATAAATATCCTATTGGTCTTTGCATTCTTCATTTTGGGAATTCTGCCTAATATAGAATTTACAAAAGATACTCCATTTACATGAGGAGGTGAGTATGAACTATTATTATCATCAAATTTTGAATTAGCATGATCCTGTTTAGCATAATCCCACTCCCTATTTTCAGAATATTTATTAGAATTAGACTCATTAGTATGTACTGTATCATCAGAAGACGCAATATCCCCACCTACAAGAAGATCAAACCCATCCAAAGACACTTTTTTTGAAAGGTTATCTATATTATCTTCAATTTTTTGATTTTTAACTACTTCTTCTTTTAGGGTATCATCATCAACATCAGTTGATTCAAAAGATATACGTTTTACAGATTCGGATTTATATACATTATTATCAGGTAAAGAAGTATCAGTTGTAACAAAAGAATCGTTAATATCATTACTACTGTTATTATTAGTATTTAGATCCACATTATCTGAAGAGATACTATTATTGGAATCAGGTTTATTATCAACTACAGCATATATATCTTCAGAAAATGGAATTTTATTTGATAATTTTGAAGCTTCAGCAAAGCGTTTTTTCAAAGCAATAGACTCTCTCCATAAATCGTCATTAACATCTCCTATCCTTTGTGTAGATACAAATCCAGCATTTAAAGCAACTCTCTTACCGATCTCATCAGTAGTTACCAAAACAACATCTTTATTATTTTTATCAAAGATACGCCTAAGCATTTTTAAACCAACAAGAGAAGCAATGACTGAAGATTTTTCAGGAATAACCAGTATAACCCTGTTGGTTGGAGCTTTTAGTACCTTATCAGAAACAAATGTTATCTCGTCATCTAAGTCAACGAAAACTTTAGTATCTTTCATACAGCAATAACTATATCATCTTTAACTATATCAAGAACAATCCTAGCAAGAGAAACAGGAGTAACATCTTCAGGATTGGTCAACTGCAAAGTTTTATCTACTATACTATCAATCTTTTCAGGAGATAAAAAATTTATTTTAGGATTTCTATTAAATGGAAGTATAACTGACCACGGATATTCAACAAGCTTTGATCTTATTTCTGATAATTTAGAACCACCTCCACAAATAAGAATTTGATCTGGGAAAACTTTAACATTATCCATTTCCTCCAATGCAATTTCTACACCAGAGATCCATAAATCTAAATCCTTCTTTATAGAATCCCTAACCTGTAATGCAGTACCTTTTTCAAGCTTCATTTCGGCATAATCAATTTTAGTTTTTTCAGCCTCCTCATAAGAGAGGGACATATCTGCAGCCACCCTCTTAGTAAAAATTCTACCCCCCATTGCAAACATCTTAGTATCCTGAAATGTTCCATGTAAAACCAAAGCAACATCAGTAGTTCCTCCACCAACATCAATAATTATCCCGTCAAAATTTTCATTTTTGGACCCCTTAATAGACCTCGCAATAGCAAATGGTTGAACTGCAATAACGATAGGGTCTAAATTCAATTCTTTTAGAATATCCTCTACCGCACCAGCAAAAACTAGTGGAGCATATACAAAATATATATTAAAAGTAACCTTGCTTCCCTTAAGCCCAACAGGATTTAATACTCTGTAATCATCTATATATGTATCGGTAATTGTTGCATTAATTAACTTTATTTGCGTACTTGTTGTACCAGTAGCCTCTGCAAACCTCTTTTTTGCTTCAGCATCTGCGCTAACACTTACCTTTTCTAATATTTTTTTTATCTCATTAGAATCAATTTTTGTATTAGCATCATCCCTTTCATAATTTAATTTAACACTAACACCTTTTACAAGTTCCCCAGCAATTCCAACAACTACTTTTTGTGGCGTATCTATATCCAACTTATTCATTGCCATTTCTATTGATTTAAAACAGCAATCGACAACACTCTTGATATTAGTAACAACACCTCCCTTCATAGCAGTCATAGATTGTCTTGTCTTACCAAAACCCAAAATTTCAACAACATCATCAACGATATGACATACTAGAACTTTAACAAACTCAGTACCTATATCCAATGATAAGAAATACTGGTCATCCACATTTGTCTTTTTAGAAAAAATAGACATAAGCTACAATAACATCACTGATTAATAAAGATATGACATATTACAATGTACTACATCCCCTACTATCTTACAAGGATTGTAATATACTGATATAAAATATAATATTTTAAGTATGAGGAAATTTATCATTGTAATACTGATAGCAATCCCTATTATATATATAATAACCATTCAAACAATTCATGCATTTGCGTTATCGATTACATACTCTAATAATAAATCAGGTATTATTGTTGGAGATATAGTTTCTACCTCAATAAATGATAGTATTTCCAAAACAGATATTTCAAATAGCTATAATACACTTGGAGTCGTCACAGATACAAATGGAGGCATAACTGTTTCCAATACAGGCATACATGAAGTTTATGTCTCTAACCAAAATGGAAATATTTCAAAAGGAGACGAAATTTCTCCCTCACAAATCCCTGGGGTAGGAAGATTGGACAATACACAAAATATATCCATAGGAGAAGCATTATCATCTTTCTCAGGAAATTCCAAGGGAGCAATAAAAGAAGATGGTTTTTATGTAGGAAAAATCATTGTTGCAATAAACATACACTATCAAGCAAATAATGCAGGAACCGCCAGTTTAGACGGAATACTATATTCAATAGGAGCTCCATTAATAGGAAGGCCTATAACTGTTGTTCAATTTATTATTATAACCCTAATAACTCTAGGAACATTTGTATTTGCAGGAATTAGTTTTGTAAGATCATCTATAAATGCAATAGAGCTTACCGGAAGAACACCATTATCTAAAGATAAAATTTTAAAAAAGTTTTTAAAACAGACAGGGTTTTCAGCACTACTTATTATACTTGCTATAATTATCAGTTATATAATAATAGTATATTTTTAAAAATCTATAAAAACTTTAGCCACATTTTTACTAAATATTAATACACCTGTTGATATAGAAACATCTACAGATTTTTTCCCAGAAGACTCAACATATTGAATCGTACTTCCTGGAGATAAAAGTGATATGAAGTTTATGTGGTCTTTCAATATGTCAAAATCCCCAACAGAATTTGTCCCAGAAAATGATAATACATCTCCTTCAAATACAAGTTCCTTTAAAGATAGAATTCTTAAATGAAAATTTTTATTCATAAAAATTTATAAATCAGACAAAGATCCTATCATTTTCAACTTAGCCTCATCTGTATTGTCCAATTCTCCATTCAAAATTTTATCAACTCCCTCTATTGTATCCTGTAGCTTTACATATTTACCATCTTTTCCCGTATGCTCTTTCATAACAAAAAATGGCTGTGATAAAAAATTAATTAACTTTTTTGCTCTTGCATAATCTATTCTATCTTTGTCAGACAACTCACTTTCTCCTATAATAGCTACTATATTTGCAAGATAGTAATACTTTTGAAGTATCTTTTGAGTTTTCATAACAAGAGTGTAATGTTTCTCTCCAACATTCCTCATACTTAAAAATGAAGATGATGACTTAATTAAATCTATAGCAGGATATATTCCACTTTTTGCAATATCTCGAGATAACACTAAAACAGAATCAAGATAACTTAAAATTTCTTCCACAGCAGGATCAGTAATGTCATCTGCAGGAATATATACTGCCTCAACTGCAGTAATTGATCCATTTTCATTTGAATTAAACCTTTCTTGTAGAGTTTTTAGATCAGAAGATAGAGTTGGCTGATATCCTCCCTCCTGAGGCAATCTTCCTATAAGCATAGAGACCTCATTTCCAGCTTGAATAAATCTATAAATATTATCAATGAATAGAAGAATATCTTTTTTCTTCTCATCCCTGAAATATTCTCCAACTGTAGCTGCTGTATGACCCAACTTCATCCTTATTACAGGACTTTCATTCATTTGAGCAAAAAGAAGTACTGTTTTTTCTAAAAGCCCACTCTCTTTCATAGTATTATAAAGCTCATACCCTTCTCTTATTCTCTCGCCAATACCAGCAAAAAGAGAAATACCCTCATGAAATTTAGCAATATTGTGCATTAATTCATTAATAAGAACAGTTTTACCTACACCTGCCCCTCCAATAAAACCAATTTTTCCTCCTCTCTTAAAAGGAGCCATAAAATCTATTGCTTTAATACCTGTCTCAATAATCTCTATTTTTGAAGATACACTCCTACTATGGATGTCAAAATTTGGATATACAGATTTAGTAATACCAGGTATATCTTTATCAAGACCATCTACCGTCTCTCCTAATGCATTATAAATTCGTCCAAGAGACTTATCTGATACAGTAATAGATAAAGGAGAAAGAGAATCAATAAGTTGCATTCCAACAGCAAAAAAATTTTCACCAGAGAGAATTAGACACAGTGCCTCAGAAGGAGAAATATATTCAAACACCTCCATGAATGATTTGTCATCATCGCAAGATACAAGAATATTTTTAATTTTGGGAAGGACATCAGGAAAGTAAACAATTGCCTTTATTCCTTCAATCCCTTTAATAACACCTTTATTTGACTGCATTTTTATAATCCTCAAATATTAATTTGACTTCATTATCCTTCTGTTCTCTATGTAACCTATTAAAGATTAATTTTTCATTATTATAAAGATTTTGTGCCCTTTCACCAGCCCTATTCATTAAAACCATTCTTGACGCATTTAAAGACAAATCTGTTTCTGCAAGAATTTGAGAAAACATAAGTCCAATCATGATAGACTCAAGATAGGATAATATTTCTTTATATGAAGGTTCAAATATATACTGCTTAGGTTGTATCACCAATGATCTATCCATTCTATTAGGATTAAAAGTTACTTCCATTTTTCTAGGTACCTGCTTAGCAATACTGATAAAAGAGTCATACCAGATTACAATAGTTTCGTAACCTTTCAGGTCGTCAAGTAACGATCTTATAAATTTATCATCTCTATAATCATGAAATTTATATGATTTTTTATATTTAATGTTTCTCTCCTCTAAAATTCCTCTTCCTTTCTCTCCTATAACGAAGAGATCATACTGTTCCTTCATATCCGACTGCATTGCATTTATAACCTGGTTATTAACACCACCTGTAAAACCTGAATCAGAGGAAACCAATACATAGGCAAATGTATTTTTTGAAACAAATTTCTTCACTCTATCCTGGTCCATTAAAAGTCCACCTAATTTAATACCAGAATACAACTTCCAGATATCTTCAAAAAACATTTTTCTGGAAGCGACTAAATCCTTAATCTGGTTCATTTTAATAGAAGAAATTCTTTCAAATATATATGTCAGATCTTTAATTGTGCTAAATTGAAAAAGCTTATCTTTACTTTCTGTTATATTACTCATTTTGCAGGTACTAAAAATTTTATAATATTATCTGTTAAGTTCTCTTTCTTAAAGTTTTCAATCTTTGACAACTCCTTGACCCTTTTCTTTACATATGGAATATCATCAACGGTCAATGTATTCGACGGTGTATATAAAACTAAAGACAATAAAACTTTCTCTTCAAAAAGAGTAAATCTCTCTCCAATCTCTTGCCTAAAAAGAGCATAAATTTTATCTCCAAGGTATAAATTATCAAGTATATTTGAAGATAAACTCGTCTCGAAATGAGCTAATTTTTCAGCCTCCTGATATTTTATAAGAGCAAGGTTAAGATCATCAGCAATTTCCTTCATAACAGAATCCTGAACTTTTTTACCTATTCTCGAAACAGAAATGTACGAATTAATAGCAGGTCTAATACCCTTCAAATATGAGTCGGTATCAAAAAATAAATGTCCATCTGTCATAGACATAATATTTGTAGAAATATATCCAGTCAAATCATTATTCTGTATGGACACAACAGGTAATGCAGACATAGACCCCTTAAGTCTTGCTGTACGACCTGATCTTTCAATTAACTTAGAATGTATAGAAAATATATCTGATGGATATGAATCCCTACCTGGAGATATTCCAGATATTAAAGATATTTCTCTGTAGCTTTTAGCATGTGTCGTCAAATCATCATACACTACAATTACATCCTTGCCTTTTTCCCAAAAATACTCTCCCATAGAACACCCAGAGTATGCACTCAAATATTGAATTGAAGGCAAAGAAGTTGCTGGAGCATAAACTACAACTGTATGAGATAAAACATTATTTTCATCAAGATATGAAA
>DAIDGT010000002.1:18287-72629 GCA_027459825.1 bacterium | reverse complement strand
TATCCAAATCAGCTTCATTTTGTGTTTGAAAAATTATACTTTGTGACATCTTTTGTTATTCTATCATATTAGAAAAGTTTGGTGTTTAAAAAAGTATAAATTTGTAGTATAAATTTAGAGTGATGGATTTATTAGATGTACTTCTCTCTCAAGGAAAGATTGATCAGAAAAGTGTTAATCAGATTAGAATTGATGCTATTACTAGTAACACTGATGTTGAATCTATATTACAAAAATCCAAGATTGTATCTCAAATAGATTTTTTTAAGGCTAAGGCTGTAGCTGAAAATGTTCAGTTTAAGGATCTAGCTGGAGTTAATATTTCAAGGGATATTTTTAATACTATCCCCGTAACAGAACTTAAAGAACACATAGTACTTCCTTTTGGCAGAGAAGATAACAAAATTCTTCTTGCAATGAAGAATCCTTTTGATATTCAGCTTGTAAATTATCTACAGCAGAAATATAAAATAATAATTTCACCTTTTTTATCTATTCCTGACCAAATTATCTCAATAATAGACACAAATACATCTTCTCAGATTGAAACTAATGTTATTGAAGATGTGCAAGAGGCTAATCAGGATTTTAATATTGAAGATGTTACTGGTAGTATGCAGGATTTAGGAAGTACATTGAATTCTGAAATAAAAAATGCCCCAATAGTAAAAATCGTAAATACTGTTCTTGAGTATGCTGTAAAGTTTAGAGCTTCTGATGTTCATATAGAACCTACAAAGAATACTTTAAAATTTAGGTATAGAATTGATGGAATTCTTCTTGAAAAACTAGAGGTTCCTGTCGCTTTATCTCCTGCTGTTGTATCTAGGATTAAAATATTGTCTAAATTGAAAATTGATGAAAAAAGAATTCCTCAGGATGGTAGATTTGGTATCAAAGTTGGTCAAGAGATTGTTGACCTAAGAGTCTCTTCACTCCCCGTTGTATATGGTGAAAAAATTGTTATTAGACTGTTACGTAAAACAACAGGTATTTCAAAGCTTGAGGATTTGGGTATGATGGGGAGTGCATATGATGAGTTTAAGAAGAGTCTAGGTTTAACTAAAGGTATAATTTTAATTACTGGGCCTACAGGGTCAGGAAAAACTCAAACCTTGGCTTCTGCTCTATCATTTTTAAATAGTCCTGAAGTTAATATTGTTACTTTAGAGGATCCTGTTGAGATTGAAATAGATGGTGTTAATCAGGTACAAATTAATGATGAAGTTGGTTTAACTTTTGCTTCTGGTCTTAGAGCTTTTTTAAGACAAGATCCTAATATAATAATGGTAGGAGAGATTAGAGATGAAGAGACTGCAAGGCTTGCTACGCAAGCTTCCTTAACCGGTCATTTGGTTTTATCTACAATACATACTACATCTGCTTCAGGTGCACTTCCTAGACTTCTTGATATGGGTATTGAAGCATTTCTGATTTCATCAACTGTTGAGGTTATTGTAGCCCAAAGACTTGTTAGAAAAATATGTTCTGCGTGTAAAGAAAAGTATGAAGTGCCTGAATCTATAATTTCTGAGATTAAAAATTCTTTTAAAGGTAGTAATATAGATATCTCAAAATATTTTGAATCTTCACAAAGCAAAAAGGAAATGCTATATTTATACAAAGGTAAGGGATGTGATGTTTGTGGTAATACTGGATATTTCGGTAGAATTGGTATTTTTGAGGTTTTGGTAGTTAATGAAGAAATACGATCCCTTATTTTAAAGAAATCTTCTGCAGATGAAATTGATGCAGTAGCAAAAAAGAATGGAATGTTATCTCTGGTTCAAGATGGATTTTTTAAAGTTTTGAATCAAGTTACTACTATTGAAGAAGTTTATCGTGTAGCAAAAGAAGAAATTTAGTTAGATTATATGGATATACAGGAATTACTCAAATTAACTATTTCAAGAAAAGCCTCTGACTTACATCTTGTGTTTGGTTATCCCCCATTAATTAGAGTTGATGGTAATTTGGTTAATGCATCTAATAATATATTGGATGAAAATACATTGAAGGGTTTTGTTGATACCCTTCTATCTCCTGCTCAGAAAGAATTTCTAGATGTTAACAAAGAAATAGATTTTTCATATGAATATAAAGAGTCTCAGGATAGGTTCAGAATAAATGTTTTTCATCAGAAAGGTCATTTATCTTTTGCCTTAAGGTTAATTCCTTCAAAAATTAGATCAATAGAAGATTTGATGCTCCCTGATATAATGCATCGGTTTACCAAGCTTCCTCAAGGGCTTGTTTTGGTGACTGGGCCAACTGGACATGGTAAATCAACTACTCTTGCAGCTCTAATACAAGAAATTAATGCTATAGATGCGAAACATATTATTACTATCGAAGATCCAATTGAATATGTATATCCACAGGGTAAATCTCTTATAGAGCAAAGGGAAGTCGGTGAAGATACACACTCTTGGGATATTGCTCTACGAAGTGCATTAAGAGAGGATCCTGAAGTAGTTCTAGTTGGAGAAATGAGAGATTTTGAAACTATAGCTTCAACTATCACTATTGCAGAAACAGGTCACTTGGTATTTGCTACCTTGCATACAAATAGTGCTGCACAAACTATAGATAGGATTATTGATGTTTTTCCTGATATACAGCAGGCTCAAATTAGAATGCAGCTTGCAGATATACTTGAAGGAATTGTTTCCCAGAGACTTTTGCCTGTTATCGGTGGAGGTAGAAGGTTAGCTTATGAAGTACTTCTTGCCTCTGGTGCAGTTAAAAATATGATAAGAGAGGGTAAAACATATCAATTGGATAATGTGATTCAGACTAGTGGTGATCTTGGAATGATTTCTCTTGAGAAGTCATTGGTTTCTCTTGTTAGGGAAGGTAAGATTACAATAGATGATGCTCAAGGTTATTCTTCTCATCCTGATGAAGTTTTGAGGTTATTTAGAGGTAGAACGGAATAAAAATGGCAAATTTTACTTATACTGCAACTGATAAAGATGGTAAGATTGTAAAAGGAAATTTTAGTGCGGCAGATAGAGATACTGTTGCAAATATGCTTATATCTCAGGGGTTGTCTCCCTTGAAGATAAGGCAAGGTTTTGCCTTTAATTTCAATTTCTCGAATTTAAATAATATAAATATTGGTAAAGTTCCTATCAAGGACAAAGTAATCTTTTTTAGGGAGCTTTCAGTTTTAATTTCTTCCGGTATTCCAATTGTTGAAGCAATTAATATAGCTCAAGCTCAGGTTACTAATGGAGGTTTAAAAAGTATATTAAAAGAGGTTGGGTTTTCTGTTGAATCTGGTAAGAGCCTCTCGGATTCTTTTGCACCCCACACTCAACTTTTTTCTGAAATGCAAATTCAGCTAATTAGAACGGCTGAGGCATCAGGATCTCTGGATTATATCCTGGATAGGATTGCAACCGAAACAGAGAGAGCCAGTGATTTAATCTCTAAGTTTAAAAGTGCGATGATGTATCCTATTATTGTTATTAGTGTTGCTATTGTTGCAATTGCGATTGTTTTAACTAAAATGATCCCTCCTATGAAGGGGTTATATGCTAGTTTTAATGCTAACCTTCCTGCACCAACCCAGATATTAATTAATTTTAGTAATTTCGTTATTGCATATTGGGTATATATAGTTATAGCTTTAGTCGTGATAGCAATACTTGCTATATGGTATAGAAGTACTCCAAAGGGAAGAGAAGTAACAGATAAAATATTTTTAAAAATCCCTATAATAGGTTCTCTACTCCAGAAGTTACAAATAATTAGTTTCGGTAGAACATTTATACTACTTGTTAAATCTGGTGTGCCCCTTGTTCGTGGATTAAATATGATAGCAGATTCTATGGGAAATGTTGTTTTTAAAGAAAGTATTAGGTATATAGCAGGTGAGGTTGAAAAGGGTAGATCAATTTCTTCTGTTATGTCTCAGATAGAATACTTCCCTCCTCTATTATGGAGGATGGTTGCTATTGGAGAACAAACAGGTAAAATGGAAGAAGTTGTTGGTAAGGTTATTGAATATTATCAATCTGAGACTGCAAGCCTAATAGACAATTTATCTAAAATTATGGAACCTATAATAACTATATTTTTGGGTGTTGTTGTTGGATTTATTGGGATATCTGTATATCTTCCAATATATACGCTTGGAAATGTTATAAAATAGTTATATAGTGTATCTGTAAATAGGAGGTGAATAAATATGATGGTAAAAAATAAGAAAGGTTTTACTCTTGTAGAACTTTTAATCGTTATGGTGATAATAGGTATTCTTATGGCAGTTGCAATTATTGGTCTTGGAGCAGCACAAGCTGATGCAAGAAATAATGCAAGAGAAACTGCTGTTAAGGGTATGGCTGGACTGTTTGAAACATTTTACGGTAATAATGGCCAAACTTATCCTAATAATTGGTCTCTTGATACTGCTAATGGGTATTTATCATTAATTGCTCCTGGAAAGACAATTGTTAATGCTCAATCGACAAATTCTATTATTTGTGCCGCAACAATTGATCCTGCAGGATCTGGTTATAATCCTTCTGTTGGAGCAACTTCATGTAATAGTACTCAAACTCCAGCAGGGTTGTCTGTTACTGATACGACTACTTCCTATAATGCTAGTTCTATTATGACTGGAAGTTCATCTATTAGTAATTCAACACAGTATTTCTATATTCCATTTGTAGGGACAACTCCTAACAAGACTAGTCCTTCTGCTGTTGATGCCTATATCGTAGGTGCATGTTTGGAAAATAATGGAATTTTTGCATATACTGCAAATAGTACTGATGCAAATTTTACTCAAAGTGGTAATTCTATTACATTTGCAGGAGGTGACACTATAACATGTACTGGGTTTTAACAGGATGTGTTTAGACTATTTAGTAAATAGACAAAGGGTTACATTTTGTAGCCCTTGTTTTTTATATATATTTCTATTTTTATATGTTATTCTTAGGTAGTATGTTTATATTATATTTTGAGATATTGGTTCTTGCATTTTTATTTGGAGCTGGTATAGGTAGTTTTATTAATGCTGTTGCATATAGGGTAAATATTAAAAAAGATTATATTAAGAGCAGGTCTTCATGTCCGAAATGTGGTCATGTATTAGGTTTTGTGGATTTAATTCCTATTTTTAGTTTTTTATTCCTCAGGGGTAGATGTAGGTATTGCAAAGAAAGAATATCTTATCAATATATTGTTGTAGAGCTAATATCTGCAATTGTATTTTTTGCATACTTCTATTTTGTAGGGGTTGCTCAGATATTCAATTTCTCAACAGTGAATTTTATACATCTACTCTACTCTGTCGTATTTATTGGCATATTTTTATATATTGCCCTATATGATTATTTGTATTATGAAATATCTGATAGATTAATTATTATTTCAAGTATAATTACATTAATTTACTTCATATTGCTATTAGCTCTAAGGGTTATTCCTTTTGGATTAATATTATCGCATTTATTTATTGGTATCCTAGCTTTTCTCTTTTTTCTTGGGGTTATAATTATTACTAAAGGCAAGGGTATGGGTGGAGGAGATATGAAACTTGCATTTCTTATTGGTTTTATCTTTGGTTACCCTGCCAGTATATTTGTTCTATTTATTGCTTTCTTGGTAGGGGCAGTTGTTGGTCTTTTACTAGTATCTTTAAAAATAAAGAGTATGAAATCTATGATTCCCTTTGGTCCTTTCTTGTCTTGTGGAGTTATTTTATATATAATTTTTTATCAATACTTGCAACATTTGGTGTATACAATATTTTTTATATGATATTGGTAATATAAATGAAAAAAAATGGATTTACGCTAGTAGAGCTTTTGATTGTAATGGTGATAATAGGTGTTCTTATGGCAGTTGCAATTATTGGTCTTGGAGCAGCACAAGCTGATGCAAGAAATAATGCAAGAGAAACTGCTGTTAAGGGAATTGCCGGTGTTTTATCTACTTTTTATGGAAATTTTAACCAATCATATCCAGTTGATTGGGACTTTGATCAGTCTGCCGGCGTATTAACATTTAATATTGCATATAGACCTAAATGGATCTCTACTGCTAATTTATGTAGTATACCTATTGACCCTGTGGATTCTGGGTATGATGTTGGTACTCAGGTTTGTAGTCAACATGCAGATCCTGGGCTTGGTACACCAGGAGGTACTAATAGAATATATTCATCTATTGGAGTTGGAAATGATTATTTTAATAGTACTTCTACTCCTGGTAATTCTACTCAATACTTTTATATTCCTCTTTCTGGGTCTACTCCCGTTAACTCCTATTACACTAATAATGTAAATACATATATTATTGGTGCATGTTTGGAAAATAATGCTATTTTTGCTTATACTAATAGTAAAGCTTTATCTAATATGATACATACAGGTAATAAAATTACTTATGGTAGTAATAGTCAATACAGTGTTACTTGTGAAGTTTCATAAGATTTTAAATTTTTATATGATTTCAATGATATAAATGAAAAAAAATGGATTTACACTAATAGAGCTTCTTATTGTAATGGCCATTGCTGTTATATTACTTCTCCTTGCTATTTTTGGTTCAAGGTCTGGAAGAGATACAACTGTTTTAACCTCAGCAGTGAATGATTTTGTTTCTGAAGTTACTTATGTTCGTAATGCAGCCATATCTGGTTCAAATAAAGTGAATGGTGTTAATCTTGGTTGTGTTAAAACTAGTGCATCTGGAGCTTGTATACACAACTGGATATATGGGTTTTATATAGAGCCATCTAATATTTATGCGAACTCTTGTCAAACAACTTATTGTTATAGATATACCGTTGTTATGGCAGTAAAGTATTTGACTCCTGCAAATGGGGGTGTTTGTCAGGATAAGTTACCTGATAGTAGCTACTCAACTGATAATATTAGTGCTCCATCAGTTCCTAATCAGATAAGTAACTCTATGTATGGTGTAAGTTTATACAATTGTACATATGATTATCAGTATTCATCTGCTTTTCCTAGTCCATATACATATATGGCTTCTTTGCCTCATGGAGTTTATATAACAAATCCTTCGTGCTCCTCATCCTCATGTGATATTCCTTTTATTCAAGAGATATCTGGAAATATATATGTATATACAGGAAGTCCAAGTCAAGGAAGTGTTGAAAATGTTTCTTCTGTGCCTGATGGTGTTGGAAAGTCTGTAACATTTACTTTTGGTTATAACAATTTTAGACAATCTGTTACTTTTTATGATCTGAATAGTGGAAGTAGTGCTAATTCTTTTGTAATTGGTCCTATTTCTACAGATTAATTTTATGATAAGAGTTAATAAAAAAGGATTTACATTGGTAGAAACAATTATTGCGTTAGTTTTTTTTGGATTTTTACTTCTTGCTGCAATATATGCTGAGACTATAGCAATACATCAGGAATATTTGAATACAGATGGTTTGGTAGCTGAACAGGTTCTTGATTATGAGGTTGCTTATGCACATTCATGGGCAAATAAGGGGAATGTACATTGGGGTACAGGTAATTCTCAGGAAATCTCGTGTACTCCTAAGTTAGATAGTGTTCCAGGTCCATTTAGCACTAAGTTTGAAGGGCCAGTGACCAATGATTGTCTGGGTTTGTCACAAATATTTTCAGCATTGAATGTGCCTAATGGAGAAGTAGATACTTTGTACAATGGTAGTAATTCACAAAAGCCTATGCAAATTTTTTTATATATACACCCTATTACTAATTTTACTAGTGGGGGCTATGTTCCTTGTTCTTCAAATGGTGGTAGTACTGTTTGTGGAAATAATTCTTCCTACTCATGTCAAATGGAGATTGAAGCCTATGTATTTTGGTATTATAACCTTGTAGGTGATAGTAGTAATAGCGAAGTAATACCTACAATAAGTGTTTTGGGGAATTACTATCCATATTCTCAGCCAACTACTCAGTTAAATAGTGATATTGCTGGATTGAATAATTACCTTCACACTACAGATATTATTACAAATATAGGATGTTCATAAATAAAAAAGTAAAAAATAAAGGCATAAAAGGTTTTACATTAATAGAAATATTAGTCTCTATGGCAATATTTGCATTTTTATCTTTACTTATAGTGAAATCTTTTACAGATACAATACTATATGCTAATGCCATAAGTGAGGAGGCTACATTAGGTTCTCAGATGCAGTACACTATGGACTATATAATCAAAGTAGTCCGAAATTCTTCTTATTTAAATCTTACAAAAGTAAATCAGGCAATATGTACTTCAGGCTGCCCAGACAGTGTATTATCTTTTTCATCAACTCCATTAAGTTTGTATAATTCTCAAGGAGTAAATTATGCGAATATTTTAGTTTCACAAACTGGAGTGAATTCTCTTAATATGCCTATTTACAGTATTCAATATGATGCAAATTCTCAGCCTTCTGTATCTTTGACAAATTCACCTATAATGAATATTGTCCAGGTAAAATTTTTGTATGATAACTTTGATAGTACAGGAAATGTTCCTTCTCCATCGCCTAAAGTATATACAATCCCATATCTTACTATAGCTTTAGAAGCTTGTACCTCAAAACCTATGTATCCTAATAATAAGCCTATATGTATTAATTTGATAAATCAGGCTACTATTGAAAACTATTCTTATGGTGCAAATAATGCCCCATAATTTGATTTTTTTGTAGTCAAGTATATAATAAATAGAAGTATGTCAAGGAATAAATTTTATAAAATTTTCTTAGGAATCTTTTCCTTTGTTTTGTTGTTTGGATTGCATTTTTTTCAAAATTTGAATGTTTTTGCTTCAACTAATCCTTGCGGAGGTACAACTATATGTAATTATGAATATTCTAATACCAGTTGTTCTCAGTCCGGTCCTATGACTTCCTCTACTTCATCTGGTCAGTCCAGTATTTCATATTCTCCAGGTAGTGGTAGTTATAATTCATATAATGTAAATGTTAGTAATACTGCTCCACAGCTTCATGTATCCTATCCTGAAAACTGTGATACCTATGGAGTATATTGTACTGGATATGGTACTTTTTATGGTTATACTGTTTGTAACAGTACAACGGATGGTCCCTCTTCGTATAGTACTAAAACATTCACTGATACTGTGAATTGTCCTACCACATATAGTAACAGTTGGAATGGTGTTAACGATTCTGCTTCATGTGGTTCCGGAACTATATACTTCTCTACTTCCCCAACAAGCTCTGCTTATCTAAATGGACTTGTTAGTAATGTTCAAGAATCATGTCCTGGTAGTTATAGTTACCCTGTTTCGGTAAACAATTCTGCTGTGAAAAACTATAATGATAATACTTCTGGTAGTGCATTATCAGGTGTGTCATTTTCTGCATACACTTCGGGAGGGAATTTATGTGGTAGTGCTTCTGCACAAACAGTATATCCTGACTTGGAGGATTCTACGGTTACAGCTACTTTAACTCAGGGGTTTCAAGCTGGTCCAAGTAATAATTCTACTGAAGCTCAATATTATTATGTATCTACTTCTTGTCCTGGAGGATGGGTTGAATGTAGTAATACAAATGTAAATGGTACTTTTAATATGGTTCCTTTACCAAACAACTCTGTTAATTCTAATCAACTTTTGTATATAACTTCAAATACTAATGGAACTCAATCTCCACTTAATTCTGCGACCCTTAATTGTTCAATTGAAGGAAATTCTAGTACTTTCTATCTTGTAGTCGATGATAGTGCTGTAAAACAGCATCCACAAGGATATGCTCCTGAGAGTCCTATGAATGTTTCTCCAATAGGGTATATTATAAATAGTGTTGGTTGTAATACTTCTCAAGTGCACTTCTCTACTTCTCCTGGTACTCCCAACTCTAACGATAGCGATGAATCTGTAGCTTCATGTCCCGTTACAGGGATGGTTCAGTTATGTGCAACCCCTGACCTTGATCAAAATCCGTATGGATTAATTCTTCAGGCAAGTAGCAACCTTCCTTTTAATACAGAACAATATGGGGGTAACCCTCTTGGAGAGATAGTTTATACAATTTATACTCAGTGCCAGAATTCTCAAGGTGTTTCTGTTAATCCTAATGATTGTCAAAATAATAATTTAGATGGTTATTGGGGGTTAAATGCATCAGGTGGAAATTGGTTACAATTATATGCTGTTTCTCATGGCAACTCTGCTCCTGCTCCTGGTACTTTATACATATACTGTAATAATAATAATAAACATGTTAATGGTTTATATCCTTTTGATCCTGGTCCTCATAGTAATAGTATTGGTATAGATTGTCAAAGTAGTAGTACTAATAATCCCGTGATTGATTGTGTTCACTATGAATGTTTTTATGCTCAGGCAGAAACTCAAAATCAGACTCTTCCTTCTAATGTCTCTTATTCAGAGGAGATTTCAATATCTAATTACAACAATATTGTTAGTTCCAGTACCCGATCTTGTGGTGGAAATGGAATAAAAAATGATAATCTAACGGACTATTTGAATATTTATGCTCCTTGGATTTGGACATATGGTGGAAATTCATATTCGAATAATGGTTATAATATAACTATCCCTCCTACTATAAACACTGGAAGTTTACCAAACTATAATGATTGTTCTTTTAATGGACTTGCTGCCGATAATGAATATCCAAATCATAATGGTAGTGTCATATCTGCTGATGCTATTCCAGGAATAAATTCTCCTGCAGGTGATTTCAATAATGCGGTTTTAGAACAATCTTCTTCTAATAATACTTTTGAAAATGGTTCTGGTACTTCATCTAACCTTTCATATTCTGGGGGTATTGGTACAACGAATTCTGACTCAACTCCTGTGTATAATTTTAACTTTTATGTAACTTTGTATTGTGAGATTAGTGGGCAGTGCAATAACCCTCAATTATACAATACAGATGGGAGTATAAATTTAAGTAAAATAAATAGTACTATTAGTTCTGTTTCCAATATTACCTCATCTTCTTCTAGTAGTGATTGGTATTTTTATCAAGGTAATATGTCAATAAACAGTTCTTCTGGTTATTCATATGCAGGGAATGGTATATTACTTGTAAATGGAAATGTAGATATTACTCCTCCTCTATACCCTAGCAATTGTAGTTTTTCTGTTTCTAATCCTTATGCAAGTATTCAGTCATGCTATGGACTTGTTATTATTGCAAGTGGAAATATAACTATAGAAAATAGTAATCCAAATACTACAGGAGACAATATTTTAAATGAAGATGGTACATTGCATTCAAGTGGTTCAGGTTATGATGTTATTGATGCATTCCTGGTTTCTATGAGTAATATTATTGTGGAATAATTTAATTTTGTTATAATAGTGCTATATGAATAAAAAAATATTAATAATTGAGGATGAAGTTTATTTAGTTGAACTTTATAAAGAAATTTTATCAGATGCTGGTTATCAGGTTGTTTATGCATATAATGGTGAAGAAGGATTAGGTCTTATTGAAAAAGAAAAGCCAAATTTAGTTTTATTAGATTTAATGCTTCCAACTGGAACTATAAATGGTTCAAATGTCTTGCAAACTGTTAAGTCTGATCCTGAAAAATATGGCACTCCTTATGTCCTTGTATTAACTAATCTAACTAGTGATGTTGTTATTAAGGATATGTTTGAACAAAAAGCCGATGGATTTTTGATGAAAACAGAACTCACTCCTGCACAAATTTTAAAAGAAGTTAAAAATTACTTAGATAAATAATATATGTGGGGCAAGAAGAAGGATAATTCAAATTTTTTTGCATTGGATTTTGGTGGTAGCACAATAAAGATTGTAAAACTTAATTATGCTAATAGAAATCCTTCACTTGTAGCTTTTGGGTCTGCTGCTACTCCATTTGGTGTTAATGGCAGTGAAAATGAGGAACATAAAAAAAGCCTTGCTGAGTCTATTAAATCCTTAGTTGCAGAGCTAGACCTTAAAACTAATAATGTTGCAATATCTCTTCCTGATAGTTCAATTTTTTCACGTATAATAAGAATACCCGCAAAGAAAGAGAGTGATCTTGAAGAAGCTGTATTTTGGGCAACTAAGAGAAATGTCCCAATTCCCCCTGATGAGGTGCAAGTAGATTGGTCTATTGTTAATGAAACTCATAACCAGTCTGATGATGTTGTGCAATATGATATTCTACTTGTTGCTGCTCCAAAGCTTTTAATAAGTAGATATATAGATATTCTCAATATAGCTGATTTGAATCCTGTTTTAATAGAAACAGAGTCTTTATCATTAACTCGTAGTATTTCATCTGAAAATGAGGCATCTCCAAGTGTTATTATGGATTTTGGTCATTCTGATATTGAAATAGTAATAGAGTTTAAAGGAAAACTTCTTTTTACTCAAACAATTTCTACTGGTTCATATATCCTGACTAAAGCAATTGCTCAAGAGTTTAATTTAGAAGAAATACAGGCAGAGGAGTATAAGAAAAGTTATGGACTAGAGCCCTCTCAGCTTGATGGTAAGATATATAGAACAATTGGACCTATTATGGATTCAATTATAAATGAATTGAGGAGAATTATTAATGCATATAAAGCAACTAATGTTGCAGAAATGCCTACAAAGATTATACTTGTAGGTAATGGTTCTATGCTTCCTGGTCTTGTACTTTATATGGCAAGGAACTTAAATGTAGAAGTTGAGGTCGGTAATCCTGCATCTAAGGTATATATAGATCCAGATGTTAAAAATAAAATGCCTGCTCTACTCCCTGGGTATGCTGTAGCAATGGGGCTCGCATTAAAAGTTCAATAATCTACCATGAAAAATGAGATTAACTTATTACCAAAGAAAAGTAAAGAAGAATTACAAATTGAGTCTAGGGCATACACCTTAGATATCATCGCTGCAGTAATAATTGTATTGGTTGAAATTGCTACGGTTGTTGTTATTGGGGCTTCAAAAAATATCAATATGCAGAAACAAAATGCTTATAAAACTTATCAAACAGATACTCAAAATATTGGAAAATTCAAAAATACTATTTCTACAATAAATAATATTAACCAACGCTACAATGATATTCAGTTGATACAAAGTTCTTTTCCAAACCCAATCGATGTTCTGCAAAAGTTTGAAGCATTGGCACCTTCTAATATTGTTTTTTCTGATTTCTCGTATAATTATTTAGGAAATATTACATTTACAGCACAGTCTAACGAAGTTTTAAATGTTGCTGACTTAATCCAGGTATTTACATCAGCTAACCCTAAAGATAAATACTTTACAAATACACAAATTCAGTCAGTAGGTATTACTTATAATCCAGATGGAACTAAGAATGTTAACTTTAGTTTGTCTACTCAGTATAATAAATAAATGAATATCACTTTGAAGAAAAAGTTATTTAAAATAGTAACCTTATACATCATACCTGTATTTGCAGGTTCGATTCTTATACTAAGTGTTATTTTCATTTTCATTCCAAAATATAGACAGATTACTTCTGATGAGCAAAGTATTACTTTGTATAATAATAAGAGTCAGGCATTAAATAAAGAGATTGAATATTTAAATTCTTATAGTAGTAAGTCGAAAATTGCAATGTTGGATAAATATTTATCCACATTTAACTCTTTAATCCCATCGAATTTACAATTTTCTGTGACATCTGGATTTGTACAGACTCTTGGTATAAATGCTGGATTAAATTTTAATAACCTGTCTTCTGGACAACAACCAAAGAATTTTACCAGTAATGTTAATGTTTCTGGATTATCCTCTAATATGACATCAAATCCTGTAAATGTAGATTTTCTTGGAACTTATTCTCAGTTACAATCTTTTATTAATTCATTGGAGAAACAAAATATCCTGTTTGTAGTAGAAAACCTAGCTTATAGTGGTGTGTTTTATGGAAACTCTTCTGGAGTAAATGATGTAAATAATCCTACTGTATTGGCTACTGTAGTTTTCTTTTCAATGCCTGATGAAAGTAATTCTATATACGCAAATCCTCTTGTTAATACTAAATTATTGGATCAGATGTTAAATTCCTTCTAATAATTAGAGTTAATTTTTTATGAGTCTTTTTACTGTGTCTGTAGGAACAGCTCCTTTTGATATCCAGTATTCAATTCTTTCCTTATTAAATTCTATCTTTTTTGATATAGGATCATAATTTCCTAATTTTTCTATGTATTTGCCATCTCTTTTTACAGTAGATTCGGTAGCTACAATTCTATAACTTGGTTGATGAATTTTACCCTTTCTTGTTAATCTGATCTTGATCATATTTGTCTAAATTATCTAATACATATTGAGCAGCATTCTCTTCTGCCTCTCTCTTACTTTGACCTTGTCCTGTACCAAATGGTTTTTTATTTATATATGCTTGTGCAGTAAAAAACCTATTGTGTGCAGGTCCCTCTGTTTTGACAATCTTATATTTAGGCATAGTCTTATATCTTAGCTGACAAATCTCTTGTAGTTTAGATTTATGGTCAACATAAGATTCGTTCTCTATAATACTGTCTAAAACAGGATATAGGTTAGTATACAAGAAATTGTTTGCATATTCAAGCCCTTTTTCTATGTATATTGCTCCAATTAACGCTTCTGTTGCGTCTGCTAAAATGTTTTTTCTGTTTCTGCCACCTGAATCTTCTTCTCCCTTACTCATTTTTAAATAATTCCCCAAAGATAATTTATTTTGTGCTACATCTGCTAATGTATCCGCCTTAACCATGGATGATCTGTATCTTGTTAATATACCTTCATCTGCACTAGGAAATTTTTTAAAAAGATATTTAGATACTAATAATTCTAGAACCGTGTCTCCCAGAAATTCTAGCCTTTCATTATTATTTTGAGAAAAAGACCTATGGGTTAATGCAGTTTCTAAAAGCTCAATATTTTTAAAATATATATTTAATTTTGTTTGTAATTCTTCTAAATTCATGAATTTTTTATTCTTTCATTAAATTACCTAATACCCCGCTTACAAATTTATTACTTGATGGCCCTCCAAAAATTTTAGCAATCTCGATTGCCTCGTCTATTGCTACTTTTGGAGGTGTAATTTTTCCAACAAACCCTTCAAAAATAGCAATTCTTAGTATTTGCATATCAAGGTTATTAATCTTATTTAATGGTCTGTCTAAGCTCGCTTTTACTATTATTCTCTGTATTTCGTCTGTATTCTTCCCTACTCCTTCTAGTATTTGTGAAAATAACTCTTCGTTATAACTTTGTATTTTATCTATATCTGCAATTTCTTTTACAGGAAAATTTGATGTTTGTTGAAATATATTATTAAATAAGGTTTGTAGTGCAAGTATTCTTGCAAGATGCCTAGGATCTTGTCCTGATTTCATAATTCTTTATTATATAGGTAGCACGGTTTTTCCATTGTATTGTCCACAGTTATTACATGCATTATGTGGCAACATTTTTGCACTACAATTAGGGCATGAAACCAAATTAATTGGTTTCAAAGAATGGTGAGATCTTCTATTATTTTTTCTTGAATGTGAAATTCTTCTTTTTGGAAGTGCACTCATAACCCTCATATTATATTCTAGAATTTGTTATTTTGCAAATATACACAGTTTTGTTATAATCCTACTGTTTCTTAATTTTATTAGTAATATTTTATGCTAGGAGAATTTTTAAAAGATCCTTATTTCCCTTTTCTTAAAGAAGCATTTCCAGAACCTTATCAAGGTGAATTAGGTGTTCCTGATATTATTGGTGCAATGCGTGAATCTGGAATCTTGCCAGTAGGATATTTTACTTGTCGTAAAGTTTCAGATTCATTACAAGAGAGAGTTGATTTTGTTGGTGCCTTAAAAGGAAGTAATATTCGTCCATTGTTATCTCGTCTGCCTCGTGTGAATGTAAGGGAGATAGAAAGAGAGGGAGGAAATGTTATTCGGATATCTGGAAGTTCAAGTACACTTAGGATGGGTATATCTGTATTTCGTACAGAAGATGATGCAGAAATGTATTTTCGTCGTATGAGACATCTTGTAGATACTCATGTAGAACCATTATACAATGGTTGTTTTAACGTAGAAAGTTAATCCTACCTTTCCATATTTCCTTGTATCTACTATTTTAAGATTTTTTACCTCTTTTGGTGGTCGCTTACTTTCTCTTTCAAATATTACGACCCCCTTCTCTTTTAATAGTTTTGATGATTGTGATGCTATCTCTTCGTTTGTTATTTCATATGGTTGGAAAATATATATAAGATCAAACTTTTTCTTATGTTTGTTTCTTCTTATATATATTTCTGCCGGCATATTGTGTACTTGGGAATTTTCATTAAATCTTAGTTTAAATACATTTTCTTTTATAATATCGGCAGCTTTCTTAGAAAATTCTACAAATTCTACTGATTTTGCTCCTCTCGACAAAGATTCTATCCCTAATGCACCTGAGCCTGCATATAAATCTAGTATTTCACTTCCTACTATCTTGTCTCCTAGTATGGAAAATATTGCTGATTTTGCAATATTTGTTAGTGGTCTAGTTGTTTCCCTATTGACTTTAATTTTTGCTTTTTTTGCTATTCCTGATTGTATTCTTAACATACTTTAATTAATTGTTAATACCTTTTCTTGTGCTTCTACTACTTTTTCTTGAAGTTTTGGATATTTGCTCAAGTTCTCTATTATATCAGGTGCTGCCATTCTTGCTAATTTGATTATTTCTGGATCAAGTAAAGATGCCATTTTTAAATCAGGTCGTCCTGACTGATTTACACCAAATATTTCTCCTGGGCCACGCATCTTTAGGTCATATTCTGCTAGTTCTAGGCCATTATTATGCTTACAGAAGTATGTAATTCTTTCATTGTCAGTGTTTGGGGTAAAAAGTAAACAATATGACTGTTTATCTGATCTACCTATTCTTCCTCTTAACTGGTGCAATTGTGACAGTCCAAACCTTTCAGGATTCTCTATTACCATTACTGTTGCGTCTTTTACATCTATCCCTACTTCAATGACAGAGGTTGATATTAGTATATCAATTTTTTTATTTGCAAAGTCTTCTAATATTTTGTCTTTATTTTTTACCTTGCCATGTATTATTTCTACCCTAAGTGATGGAAAGATTTCATTTTTTAATAATTCATATTCCTTTTCTGCCGCTTTCAGTTCTGAATTTTCTGACTCCTTTATAACTGGATATATAATATATGCTTGCTCTCCTTTTTCTACTCTTGTCTTTATAAATTCGTAAGCATCATTCCTTTTACTATTAGGTACAATATAAGTCTTTGTGGATATTCTATTTTTTGGCATTTCATCTAAAGTTGATATATCTAAATCCCCATATATTCCTAATGCTAAAGTTCGTGGAATTGGAGTTGCTGTCATTGAGAGAATGTGTGGGTATATTCCTTTACTTACAATATCTTCTCTTTGTTTAATTCCAAATCTATGTTGCTCATCTATTATAACTAGTCCCAAATTATTAAATATGTCATTTTTATATAACAGTGCATGTGTTCCTACTATTATTTGTGCGTTTCTATTTACTTTTGATGTGTTTGCAGTTATTAACTGTATTGGAATTCTAAACTTATCAAATAGCTTTTTTAGAGTATTATAATGTTGGTTTGCAAGGATAGAAGTTGGTACCATTATTGCGGTTTGTAGGTGATTAAGATATGTTGCATATGTTGCTACCGCAGCGACTATTGTTTTTCCTGAACCAACATCCCCCTCAAGTAACCTATTCATTGGGATTCCTTTTTTTATATCATTATATATTTCTCTAATACTTCTGACTTGAGATTTAGTAAGTGAAAAATTCAAATCTTTTATAAATTCATTTATTCTAATTTTATCAACTTCAATTCTGTATGATGATCTTTTTTTTCTTTCTTCATTCCTTATATGAAATAGTACTTGTATATAAAGTATTTCTTCAAATCCTAGTCTTCTTTTTGCGCTTTCTATATCACTAAACTCTTTTGGAAAATGGAGTTTTTGAAGTGCTTCATTTATCTCCAGTAAATTATATTTGTCTCTTATTTCTGTTGGTATATAATCTTCTATTACAATTTTGTCCAATATATTTTTTATTTTAGCTCGTAGCCATTTTGAGGATATACCCTTAGTTTGTGAGTATATAGGTGTAATTCTTGAAAAATGTATGGGATCTATGTTTTCTTTTAACACTTCAAATTGTGGAGATTTGAAAACTATTTTTCCTCTCTCAAGGTATACCTTTCCAGAAAAAATAACATTATTACCTTCTTTAATTGCACTTGGTATATACTCCTGTCCAAACCAGATTATTTCTGCCATTCCACTTTCATCATAAACATTGGCTTTTGTTATAACTTTTCGTGATCGTGTATATATATTTTTAATACTAGAGACAGTTCCCTGAATTATATTATTATTTGAAATTTCTACATCAAGAATTCTTTTAATATCCCTTGAATCTGCATACTTTACTGGGTAGTAGTATATGAGGTCTTTTATTGTGAAAATATCTAATTTTGATAGTAATTTTGCATATTTTTCTCCTATATAATATGCGTTTTGTACGGGTAGAGACAAAAAATCCATAAAATTTTATAGAATTGCCAGTAAGCTTGATAATAGAAGTGCTAATATGGTCAACCCCATTATTATGAAAAATATCTTATTTCCATGTTTGCTAAAAAATCTTCTTCTGCTCATTTTTTTATTATTTTTACAAAACTTCTTTTCCCTGCTTTTATAATCATTCCGTTCTTTATATCGATTATATCATCAATACTATTTACCTTATTTCCGTCTATTGACACACCCCCAGAAGATATTATTCTTCTTGCTTCTGCTTTTGAGGGTATTTGTCCTGTAATGTTTGATATAAGTTCTACTATATTAATGCTATCAATATCTGTTTTTACATTTAGGATATTGTCCTGCCTTACACTTTTGTTTTGTACTGTATCTTTAAAGTACTCTTGAGCATAATCTGCCTCTTTTTTACTACTGTACATTTTTACAATTTCCCATGCTAATATTTTTTTTATTTCCATAGGATTCTTTCCTTTTTTAAGATCTTTTTCAAAACCTTGGATTATCTCTGTTTTTATCCTTGTTGTAAGATAAAAATATTCTATTATAACTTCATCTCTGATACTCATAACTTTTCCGTATATATCTTGTGGCGTGTCGGTTATGTTAATTACATTTCCCCATGATGTCGACATTTTTCTGCCATCTGTACCTGAAAGTAATTTTTTTGTCACAATATTCTGCTCTTGCATTTTAAAATACCTTTGAATATCCCTTCCTGCGAGCAAGTTGAATAATTGATCTGACCCACCAAGCTCTACATCTGCCTTAATTGCAAAAGAATCGTATCCCTGCATAAGTGGATATAAAAATTCATGCAACCCTATGGGTTTTTGACTTTTAAACCTATCAATAAAATTATCTCTTTCTATCATTTGTGCTACAGTAAACTGTTTAGCAATTTCAATAATGTCATTGAATGAAAGCTTCTGTAGCCATTCTGAATTGTACCTAAATTCAATTTTATTCAGGTCTAATATTTTACCTATCTGTGTCTTATACTCCTTAAGGTTGTCTTCTATCTGGGTTATAGTTAATCCTGGCCTTTGATCAGTTTTATCCGAATTGTCCCCTACTCTGGCTGTAAAATCACCCACTATAAGAACTATTTGATGCCCTAAGTTTTGGAAATCTTTTAATTTTTGTATAGTTGAGGCTCTTCCTAGATGTATCTTGGATCCCGTTGGATCGATTCCAAATTTTATTCTTAATTTTTTTGAACTCCTTAATTTCTCTTCTAAATCTTCTTTTACTATTATTTTATATGTTCCTCTTTCTAGAATGAGTGTTTCTGCAGATTCTTCTTCAAACATTTCTTTTACTAATTAAAATTTAATGTATTGTATATATGATATCATATATATGATACAATTCTAGGTATTTACATGAAAGACTGGTTTTTTAACCTTATGCACAGAAGACGTAAGCATTCAGGCTCTGTTGCCCTAAGAAGGGTTGGGGGTAAAAATTCTAATAAACAAAACAAGTCTCTTATTGGAAAGCTATTTAAAATATTTATTTTAGCTTTTGCATCTGTCATTGTTGTCGGAGCAATAGGTTTAACTGTACTTGTTTTTATATATTCTAAAAATTTGCCAGCTCCTGGTACTCCCTTTACTCAAAAATATCAACAATCCTTAAGTATATATTCTAGCTCAGGGGTTCTTCTGAGTACTTTTCATGGTGCTCAGAATCGAGATTCTGTAAACCTTAGTGATGTGTCCAAATATATGCAATGGGCTGTCATTGCAGCAGAAGACAAAAATTTTTATCATGAGCCTTTGGGTATATCTATTAGAGGTATTATTCGTGCATTTATTTACGATTATATATTACATAAAGGGGCACTTCAGGGAGGTAGTACCATTACTCAAGAGCTAGTAAAATTGTCGGTTCTAACTGACCAGAGAACTATTTCTAGAAAAATAGAAGAGTTGATATTGACTGTAGAAGTATCACAAAAATATTCAAAAAAAGAAATATTGCAGACATATTTAAATGAACTTCCTTTTGGTGGTAATGTATATGGTATAGATGTTGCTGCTCATACATACTTTGGAGTTTCTCCAAAGCAACTTGATCTTGCGCAATCAGCAATACTTGCAGGTATGGTTCAAGCTCCTTCGTATTACTCCCCTTTATTTGGTACTGATCCTCAATCTATGGTTCCTAGAGCCGATTATGTTCTTGATCAGATGCTTGCTGATAGTAGTGAAACAGGTGTTACTGCATCCCAAGTTGCTCTTGCAAAAAAAGAGGTTGCTAGTATGCAATATAACACAGCTAGTCTATCTAATAATATAAAGGCTCCTTGGTTTGTATATTATGTAAAGAATTTATTAGAACAGGAATATGGTGTAAATGTTGTTGATAATAGTGGGTGGAAAGTATATACAACGCTAAATTGGCAAATTGAACAGGATGCAGAAAATACTGTAACCGATGCGGTTAACTATCTTATTAGTCATGGACTTAATGCCCATAATGCAGCATTAGTTTCTGTTAATCCAAATAATGGTGAAATTCTTTCTATGGTTGGTTCTTACCAATATGGAGTTTCTTTATATGGAGGTCAAATGAATGGAGATTATAATGCTGCAATTGCGCAAAGACAGCCAGGATCTTCCATAAAACCTTTTTTATATATGACTGCCTTTCAGGATCTAGGGTTTGCTCCTACTACACTAATGCCTGATTTACCAATTAATATCAATGGTTATGCTCCTACAGATTGGAATAATACATTTGAAGGTCCAGAAGATATTACTGTTGCTACTAGGGGTTCAAGAAATGTACCTGCAGTAAAAACCTTATATGCTCTTGGAGTTTCTAAATTTATAGATGAACTACATAAATTTGGTTATACAGGACTTTCTTCTTATCAAAATGATCTTTCTATTGCCATTGGTTCAGCTGATACTACTTTACTACAACATACAGAAGCATATGGAATTATTGCTAATGGAGGAATTAAATATCCAACTACTGCAATTTTAAAAATTGTAAATCCTCAAGGAAAGGTAGTATATCAATATAATCCTAAAGGTACAAGAGTTATTGATAGTAGATATACCTATCTTATGGATACAATACTGGATCAGTATCCTACGCTGTACTATTCTCCTTCTCCAATTTATGCAGGATATGCAAACGGCATTGGCGCAAAGACTGGTACAACCAATGAGAACAAAGATCTGGTATTGATGGGATACACACCTACTCTTGCAACTGGAATGTGGGCAGGAAATGATAATAATGCTCCAACAACATACAACTCTTGGGGAGAAGATCTTGCTCCTTTCTGGAATGCATATATGGAAGAAGTGCTACCTATGTTTCCTAAAGAAACATTTACCAGGCCCTCTGGTGTTGTTACTGCATATGTATGCACCAATGATGGTATGCTTGCATCTCCCACAACCCCTTGTCAAAAAACTTTAGGTAATTTTGCTCAGGATCAACTTCCTCAACCAGACAATGAGAATATACAGTATAAAGTGTGTAATCAAAATCCTTCAGAATTGGCTACTGCCTCACAGATTGCAGCAGGTGATTATCATGAAGCAACATACATACAGTTAAAAGAGTATTCTCCTATTTTCCAACCAGCTCTTGATGCTTGGGAAAAAACTGCTGGACCTCAGTATAATCCTCCTACGCAATATTGCACTGGTTATGGAGTTTCTATTTCTGTTACAAGTCCTACAAATGATCAGACATACAGTGTAGTTGCTCCACAGGGTAGTATTAATGTTTCCGGATCAGCATCATCTTCAAATAATATATCTTCAATAGTAATTTCTTTACTTGATAGTTCAGGTAATATTGTGAAAGATGGATTGCAACAAGATACTGATACCATAAATAATAACCCTCTATTCAATATTAACTTTTCAGTTCCTACATCTCCTGGTAGCTATACTGTTCAAATTACTGCTACAGACTCTTCTGGATCTACACAGACATCTACAGTTCCTATAACTGTAACTGCTACTTCTGGGTAAGTGATTTTAGATTCTGAAATACCTTATATTTTATCAATAATTATACACAAAGAGGTTTATAAACTATCTAAATAGTACATTAGAAAATTTCTTTGTTACATATTCTTTTATCTTTTCTATCTTTTTGTGTATGTCTTCTATTTTAAATGTTTCTTCAAAGTTTTCAAAAACAAGCCTGATTGTTAGTCCTGTCTGATTGTCTTTTAGTGGTTTCCCTTTGTACACATCTACTATATTTTTACTACGTAGATTTTCATCATAGATAATATCAATAATAGATTTTGCACTAATACTATTATCAATAGTGATATTTAAGTCTATTTTTATCTCTGGATACTTTGAAATAGGTTTTATTTTTTGGAATGGGTCTATGTATTTTATTATATTCTTAATCTGTATGACTGATATTGTTAGGTTACCATTTATGTTGAAATTTTCTCTTATCTCTGGATGGATATTTCCAATATCACCAATGTATTCATCATTTAAATATATTTTTGAACTTTTGTTTTTTAAGTAAGGTATCTTTAAAAAGTTTTGATAAATTATGTCTCCTTTTAATGGAAGATATTCTTTTATTGCTTCTATTATATTTTTTAGACTAAAGAATGTTTCCAATTTTTTATTATATGCACTTATTATAAGTTCATATTCCTCTTTAGGTAACTCTTCTCCTCTATTTTCCTTATATACATTTGCAATCTCATAGAATATGAAAGAATCAGAATTTTTTTGATTTATGGAAACTGTTTTTAGTATTGATGGAATTAATGAGCTTCTTAGTATCGTGTAGTCTTCAGAGTTTGGGTTTATAATTTTGATTTTTGATACATCATCAAGCATAGATTTCTTGAGTAAATCTTCATTAATGAATGAATATGTTTTTATCTCATATCCACCACACGCAGATATTATTGTTTTTATGGCTTGTTTTGTTTTATATACTATATCTTCTCTCCCTGGTTTTATTTCATAAATAGGATTTTTTAGAGGAATTTTGTCATATCCATATATTCTTCCTATATCTTCAATTAAATCTACATCTTCTTTTATGTCATCCCTTTCTGTAGGCACTTTTACAGAAATAATATTATCTTTTGATATTTTCACTTCAAAATTTAATCTTTCTAATATGTCTTGTACTGTTCTCTTTTCAATTTTTATTCCAATAACCTTTTCGATTCTATTGAAATCAAAAGATAATATTTCCTTTTTCCCGATATCTTGTATATTAGTAATATCTATTACCTGTGAGGCAATTTCTCCGATCCCTTCTTTTTGAATCAGATTAACTGTTTCAAGAAGAGCTCTCATTGTTTTATTTGGATCTACTCTTTTCTCGTATCTTAAGGATGCATCTGTTCTGAGATTTATACTTTTAGAACTTTTACGTATAAGTTTAGGACTAAATGTTGCGGATTCTATAAGAATGTTTTTTGTGTTTTCGTCAACTTTAGAGTCATATCCACCCATAATTCCTGCTATTGCAATAGGAGCACTCTTAGTTGCAATCAGATAATTTTCTTCTGATAGCACTCTTTCTTTTTGGTCTAATGTTTTTATTCTCTCTTCATTTTTTGCTTTTCTTACAATTATTTCTGTATCTTCTCCACCTATTTTATCAAGGTCAAATGCATGTAGTGGTTGTCCCGTATCGAGCATTATGTAATTTGTTATATCGACTATATTATTAATGCTTTGAATACCTAATTTTTCCAAATTTCTTCTAATATACATAGGAGATTCTTTTATTTTTACATTTTTTACAATTATTGCCGTATATCTAAAACAAAAATTTTTTGCATTAATATCTATATTTATCTTTTTATTCTCATTGCTCTTTATATCCTGTATCTTATTTTTTATATATTCTGTTCTTTGTAGTGTAGCAATCTCCCTTGCTATTCCTTCATGTGAGAACAGATCCCCTCTATTTGATATAACTTTGTTATCAATGTCAAAGATTAAATCTTCTATATATGAGATTAAATTCTCTCCTGCTTTGATGTCTTTGATATCTCCTAGATCCATGATGCCTTCGTGGTTATCAGAAATCATGAGTTCTTTTTCTGAGCAGAGCATCCCATATGAAGGAACTCCTCTTAAGTCTCTTTTTTCTATAGTAAGTCCACCTGGGAGTGTTATGCCTATTTTAGCTACGGGAACATACATTCCTTCATATATATTTGGAGCCCCTGTAACTATTTGTAAGTACTCCTTTTCCCCAATATCTATCTGAGTAATTTTTAGTTTATCTGCATTACCATGATTTTGTATCCTAATTATTTTCCCAACTATTATATCTTTAGTATGTTCTCCGTAGTGAGTAATCCCATCTATGTCAGCAATCTGTCTTGCGAATTTATCTGCGAGATCATATTTTTCTTTAATTGTATTTGGAATCTTTGTATACTTTGAGATCCAGCTTAAGGATATCTTCATAATTTCTTTAGTTGAGATAAAAATCTAAGATCATTTTCATAAAACAACCTTGTATCATTTATTTCATTTTTTATCATAATTAATCTTTCTGGGCCACCTCCAAATGCAAAACCTTGATATTCTTTCGGATTTATTCCTACATTACGTAGTACTTGTGGATGTACCATTCCTGCACCTAAAAGTTCTAGCCAACCTTTAAAATCGCAGACCTTACATCCTTTACCTTCACATAACATACATGTAGCATCTACCTCAAAGCTTGGTTCTGTATATGGAAAGTATGAATGTCTGAGCCTTAATTCTATTTTATCATTTTCAAATATTTTTCTTAAAGCCTGAGTAAGTATACTTTTTAAATCTGCTATGGTGATATTATTATCGATTATCAACCCTTCATACTGATAGAACATAAATGAATGTCTGGCGTCTTGATTTTCATTTCTATACACTCTTCCTGCAGATATTATTCTTATGGGTGGTTTTGATTTGAGCATTGTACGTATTTGTACCGATGATGTATGTGTTCTAGGTAGTATGTGATTCTCCTCGATGTAGAATGTATCCTGCATTTCTCTTGCAGGATGGTCAATATCCATATTTAAAGCTTGGAAACAGAACCAGTCTGTTTCTATTTCTCTATCTGTTACATGGGAAAATCCATATAGACCAAAAATATCAACAATTTTTTGTATCATTTGGGTTACTGGGTGAGTACTTCCCAAGGTTCTAACTTCTTTGATTAGTGTTATGTCTAAGTACTCTGATTCTTCTTTTTCATATTCTGATATTTTTAACTCCTGTTCTTTTTGAGATAGTGCATTATCTATTTTTGCCTTACTTTCATTTATTCTAGACCCTATAAGTTTCTTTTCTTCTCCTTGTAATTGGGATATTTTTGTGAGGATCTTATACAGATTACTTTCTTTTCCTTTATATTCTGAAGATACTTTTCTTAATGATTGTATATTGTCACAGTTTTTAATATCATCTAAAGCCTCTTTAGTAGCTTTTAGTATTTCATCTGTAAGATTTTGCATTTTATTTTACGCTATCAACAATTTTATCAAATACATCTTTTTGCTCTGAAGCAAAATGTGATAAAACTTTCCTGTTGAGTTGTATATTTTTATCTTTGAGTAATTTTTGAAATTTAGAATATGAAATGTTTTTTTCGTGTAGTGCAGCATTAATTCTAATAATCCATAATGTTTTCATGTCATTCTTTTTCTTTTTTCTTCCATTATAACTGTATTGTCCTGCATGAAGTATAGCCTCCTTAGCAACCTTTATCAGGTTACTCTTTGTCATCCTGTACCCCTTAGTAAGTTTGTGGACTTTATTGTGTTTTTGATGTTTTGCAAAACCTTTCTTTACTCTCATAATCCTTTTACTATTTTTGATGCAAATGTTTTATTTAATATTCTACTTTTCCTGTCTCTATTTTTCCTACTACTATCTCTTTTAGATAGTAAATGGTTAACCCCTTTAGTTTGATGTACAATCTTCCCCTTTGCAGTTATTTTAAATCTTTTTTTTAAAATTTTTTTAGTTCTTACTTTCATTTCTTTGTTGGTCTTATTTGAAATATTGTGCTTCTTCCTTCCTTTCTTGGAGTTGATTCTACCCCACCTACATCTGAAGTACCTGCAATAATTCTGTCAATTAATTCTTGTTCTTGTTGTCTTGTACTTCTACCAATTGATCGTATAACAATTTTTACCCCATGTTGTTCTTCTAAAAATTGTCTTACCTGGTTTATCTTATGAGTAAAGTCACCCAACCCAATGAATGGCTTAAATCTCATCTCTTTCATTTCTTTATGTTTTGACTTTTGGTTAGCCTCTCTCTCCTTTTTGCTCTGTTCATACTTAAATTTAGAGTATGACATTATTTTTGCTACAGGAGGGTTTGCATTTGGAGAAATCTCAATTAAATCGAGCTCTTTCTCCCTTGCTAACTGTAGTGCTTCTGCCCTTTTTAGTATACCTAAAAACTTTCCATCCTCAGCTATTACTCTTAGTTCAGGGCTACTAATATAGTCATTATATCTATATCTGAAATGAATTTTACCTTGTTGGTTAATAATTATTACCTACTAAATTAATATTTAGCAATGTTATCAAAGATTATTCCCTTTGTAAAGTGCTTTATAATGCCAATTTTAGATATTTTCATCTAATTCTATCTTCTTTTTATGATTATATAGGAATGTTTCATTTTCCTGTATATATTTTTTGAAGTCTTCCTCCTTTAATTTTATTGTTTTTATCTGTTTCCCAAAAGAATCTTGAAATATTTCCGTTTGTGAATATAGCTCTATTGTCAATACCCCGTTTTCTGTATATATAATAATTTTAGTAAAATCTTCGTAATTATTTTCAACAAGGAAAGTTAATAGTCCCCTGTTTTTGTCTACACTTACCATTGTATATATTGGCTGGTTATTTATATCAGGTGTTCTAACTTTAAATGTTGTGTAATCTTCCCCATTAGTTTTTAATGTTTTTTCGATTTCTAGTTCATTTTCAAGGTAAATATAGTTTGCATTGTATATATTGACTATGGAGTATAATGATACTATTAGCTTGATTGCATATCTATCTTTTCCTTCTATATTTTCAATGAATTTTAATTCGGAAACTATCTCATCCTTTATTGCCATCATTATGGTATCGAAAATTTTTTTATTTTCAGCCTGAAATGGTCCAGATATATTTGTTTGCATCAGTACTTTTAAGTACTTGCCAAATTGTTCTTCATTCATACTTTTGAGAAGAGATGTTATCTACAAATTCATTATATTCTTTTTCAAGGAACATATTGTTTTCAATGTTTTTTAAATATCCTGCATATTTATTTATTCCAGAAAGAACATTAATTTTTAATCTTTTTTCTAATAATACCTTATATCCTGATTTCATTTTTCTCTCTATTTCTAGTGTAAATATACCGTCTTTATCTTTTATTACAAATCGTAGGGATGGAACCATTGAAATATATCCTTTAAATGGTTCTCTGAAAAATACTGTTTTATTTTTATGAATACCATGTGATATTTGTGTAATATTCTTTATATTTTTTTGAGGAGTTGAGAGCAAATATCTAAAATTTAAAATATTATTATGTAAGTTAACATGTTCAAATTTTTTTGCACTTTTAATAATGAATTGTTCAGTACTACTCTTAACAGAATTTTCTCCCCTCATGATTATTTATTATATATATTGAAGGATATCTTTACAAATGAATTTCTATTTGTGGGTTTCAATGAATTTTTTTAATTCCGATATATTAATTTGAGTTTGATCATTTTTTATCCTAACACTTATACTTCTATTATCTTTATCTTTTGGTCCTACAATTAGCATTATTGGAACTTTTGAGATTTGCGCCTCCTTTATTTTCTTAGATAAAGATTCTTGATCCCTATTTATACTATACCTTAACCCATTATGTTTTACTGGATTCTCAAGTTCTATATGTTCTAGTATTCCTTCTATCTCTTTAAGATAATCTGATATTTCATCACTCCCAATTGTTAATATCCTGATTTGTTCTGGTGAAATCCAAAAAGGTAGTTCCCCTGCAAAATGTTCAATAACTATACCTATAAATCTTTCTAATGATCCATATATAACTCTGTGTACTACAATTGGTGTTTTTTTGCTACCATCTTTATCTGTATATTCAAGGTTAAATCTATGGGGAAGTTGAAAATCTAACTGTATTGTTCCACATTGCCACTCCCTTCCAAGTGCATCTTGTAGATGTATGTCTATTTTAGGACCATAAAATGCTCCATCTTTTTCTTTTACTCCATATTCAAACTTTGAATTTTCTAGTGCATTCTTTAATCCTTTTTCTGCTTCATCCCATGATTTTATATCTCCCATAAAATCATCTGGCCTTGTAGAAAGGTAAAGTTTTACATTGTCTTTAAGTCCAAATACTTCATAAAAATAGTTGGTTATATCCAATATGTCTTTTATTTCATTCTCAATCTGGTCTTCTGAAATAAAGTTATGAGAGTCATCTTGAATAAAACTTCTTGTTCTTAAAAGACCATTTAGTGCTCCTGGAATTTCATCTCGGAATAGATTATCTGTATCTGATAAACGTAAAGGTAATTCCCTATAACTTCTGGGTTTGAATGCAAATATATTCATGGCATTAGGACAATTCATTGGTTTTAGCGCCCATTGCTCAGATCCTTTTGCTTTGGTTTTAAACATATCATCTTTGTAATGATCCCAATGTCCTGATTGCTCCCATAAACTTTTTTTATTAATTAATGGGGCAGATATTTCCTGATACCCTTTTTCCTTATGGTATCCTCTCCAAAATTCAATTAATAAATTTCTTATTTTTAATCCCTTTGGTAGCCAATATGCTATACCTGGTGCGGTAGGATGGAAGAAAAATAATTCTAATTCTCTACCTATCTTTTTATGGTCTCTTTCCTCTGCAAGTGCCTTTTTTTCAATATAGTCTTTAAGTTCTGCCTCTGTTGGAAAACATGCAACATAGATTCTGGTTAGCATTGGATTTTTTTCGGATCCCCTGAAGTATGCTCCAGCTATTGAAGTAATTTTAAATGCACCAACCTCTTTAAAACTGTTAACATGTCCCCCTCTACATAAATTGATAAAATCTCCTGATTTGTATAATGTTACTATGTCATTATCCTTTTTTTTATTTGCCTCATCCATTTGGGATTTTTTAGTACTTCCGTATTTTTCTATATCCTCAAGTAGTGATAGAGAGTAAGGTTGATTAGTTTGTTTTAAAAATGTTTTTGCATCGTTGATGCTCATTTCAATTTTTTCAAACTTGTAACCCTTCTCTTTTAATGACTGCATTTCACTTTCTATCTTATCGAAGTCATTTTCTGAAATTTTATACTCTCCGAAATCAAAATCGTAATAGAATCCATAATCTATGGCAGGTCCTATTGCTAACTTAACATTTGGATATAATTTTTGTACTGCAGCAGCAAGTAAATGTGCTCCTGAGTGACGCATTTGTTCTAAATTCTTATTTGTTTCTTTCATGGATTATAAGTTTGTATCTTATTACTATAATAGCCATTATAATTATAACAATAATCAATATAGTAAGTCCATTTAGTACTTTTAATAATAGTGGTATATTTTGCCCTAGTAGATATGACAATACTCCATAAAATACTGCCCATACAATAGCTCCTATTGCATCATATATAATAAATTTTATCCTGTGGAATTTATGTATTCCTGCTGATATAGGTATAAATAACCTTAATATTGTTATAAATTTACCAAATAATATTGTTTTCATTCCATATTTTTTAAAATAATTATTTGTATATATCATTACTCTTTTTATGAAATTTTTTTCATTAGGTTTTCTTTGTAAAAATTTTATTCCCGCAGTAGCTCCAATAATATAGCCTAAATTATCTCCAATAATTGATCCTATGATTGCAGATGATATAACTATAGATATTCTAAAATGGGGATGTAGTGCTGAATATATTGATCCTGCTATAAGAGATGTTTCTCCTGGTACTGGTAGACCTAGACTTTCCATCATAACCAAAATTGTTATGGCTATATATCCATATCTGTTGATTAGATGGGTTATTACGATTAACATAAAGATAATTTTAATAAAATGGGTCCGACAGGACTCGAACCTGTGACCTCAACAATGTCAATGTTGCGCTCTAACCACCTGAGCTACGAACCCTAGTTAGGATATTATTTTATCAATAATTCCGTAATCTAAAGCTTCTTTTGAACTCATCCAGAAATCTCTATCTGCATCTTTTTCTACTTTTGATTTCTTTTGGCCAGTGTTTTTTGCAAGTATTGTGTTAAGGATATCCTTTGCCTTGATGATCCTTTTTGCAGATATTTCTATGTCGCTAGCCTGTCCTTCAGTCCCTCCAGATGGTTGGTGAATCAATATCGATGAATAAGGTAGTGACATTCTTTTTCCTTTTGTGCCTGATGATAAGAGGAATGCTCCCATAGATGCCGCTATTCCTACTGCAACAGTAGATACGTCAGGTTTTATATAGTTCATGGTGTCATAAATTGCCATACCTGCATCTATAGAACCTCCTGGTGAGTTGATATACATAAATATATCTTTCTGGTTATCTTCTTTTTGTAAAAATAGTAATTCTGCTATAACTAAATTTGCGACATCATCATCAATTGGTCCCCCTAAGAAAATTATTCTTTCCTTAAGTAACCTTGAATATATATCATATGCTCTTTCACCTTGAGGTCCTCTTTCTATAATAGTTGGTATTATTGTCATTTTTATTGTTCTTTTATTTGACTAATTAAATTTTGTATAGTTTTGTTCCTTATAGTGCTATATATTATATCAGATGCTTCCTTGTTGTCTAAATGATTGTGTTTTATATATTCGAGTTCCTTTTGTATATCATCTTGTTTTAGTTGAGGTTTATATTCTTCTGGTGCTGAATCAACTAAAAGCTCAAGTTTAATCTTATTTATTACTTCATCCTCCAACTCTTTATGTAATTTTTCTTCACTTTGATGAATCTTTTCTAGGTATGTTTTGTAATCAAGGTTCATTTTTTTTGCATATTCGTTTATTCTTTCTACTGATTCATTTATATAGTTTTCTATTATATGTTTTGGGATATCTTCCTTTGTTAGTTTTATGCTATCTATTATTTTTTTCATTATTAAATCTTCATGGTAATGATCTATATACTCCTTGGAGTGATCTTTTAAATAATTATATTCATCTTCTCTCTTTTTATCACTTTTTATCTCTTCAAGAGATTTTTCAAACTGTTCTTTTGCTTCATCTATTTTTACTTTAATTTTTTTGATATCAGGAAATTGAATCTTTGATATTCTATCTGTAATTATTTTAACTTCAATATCTTTTTTTTCTTCTAATTCATGGTGAAAATCTTTGTCTATTGTTATCCTTACAATTTCAGGAATTTCTTTTTTTATAATTTTAGAAACATCACTTGTTATTTGTTGATATGTTTCCTTAAGTATATTGTGTAATTGTTTTCTGTATACTAACTCTTTTGGAGCTTTCCCCTTTCTAAATCCATTTATATTGGTTATTTGGTTGTATAAGGAAATAACTTCATCCATTTTTTTTGTTATATATGGAGAAGTAATCTTTATATCAAACTCTACTTGAGTTTTTCCTTTAGAATTTTTTTTTATTATTTGTATTCCTTTATCTTCTTTATTCATCGTCATATCCAGTGTTTTCTATGTCTTTTGATGGATCATTATAATCGTCTGTATCTGCGTATACATCAGGATCAGAATGTACCCCTTCATTTTCAATTACTTTTGATTTTTCTTTTACCTTCCTTTTTAGAGACTTTCCACAAATTGGACAATACTCTGATTCCAGGACATCTTCTTTGCAATTTGGGCATTTAACCACTTTAATATCAGACCTAGAAGACATACTCCCCCGATCATTTTCTTCTTCCTCGTCTTCATCTTCGTCATCATCTTCTTCTGCAGATACACTATCTAGTGTATCAATAACCTCAGGATCTTGAATATCATCTAAGTCCTCTGGTTCCTCAATCTCTTCATCTTCGATATCTTGAATATCTATATCTTCGCTAGGGTCTATTATAACATTGTCTTCAAGTGCATCAATCTGTTTTGCTTTCTTTTGCTTTGTTTTCATAAAATTTTTATGCATTATATCAAATTTATATAAAATGTTGTATTATTATACAATTCCATTCTTTTATATAGGTAGTATTAAATTATGTCAATAAGTATTATATCTTTCTTGTCTTCATCTATTATTTCCTTTATATTAAAGTTCTCATATTTGGGAATATTTATTTTAATGTCCTTAGAAAGTTGTAATATTCCGATTCCTTCGGAGGTAATAATGACTTTTGCTGGATTCCTGAGTTTTGAAGGTCATATGAATTTAATAGGAGTAATAATAATGGGAGGATTAGGTAATTTGTTTGGTAGTATTATCTCCTATTATATTGGATATTATGGAGGGTACCCTATTGTTAATAAATATGGAAAATATTTTTTTGTATCTCATAAAGATTTAATTTCTGGAGTTAGTTGGATTGGTAAATATGGAGATTTTGTTGTTTTTTTATCACGTATTTTTCCTATTATTAGAACTTTTATTTCCTTGCCTGCTGGCATATTAAAAATGAGGATGTCTAAATTTATTGGGTTCTCTCTTCTTGGGTCACTTATATGGACATCTTTTCTTGCAATTGTTGGATTTTATTTTGGGTATAAATGGAAGGCGTTTAGTGGTCTGATCCAGTCTTTATCAAATTATATTTTAGTATTAATTATATTAGCTTTAGTATTTTATATACTAAGGCACATTATTAGTTTTAGACGTAAGGATTAAGTACTTTGTGAAAAAGATCTATCGTTTGTTTTGTCATCTTATCCCATGAATATTTCTTTGCAACTTTATATCCTTTTTCAATTAGAATGTCTTTTGTTTTATTTGCCATAATAATGCCTTTTGCTATTTCGAAGATATTATTAGGATCTACAAATATTGCAGCATTTTCCGCAATTTCTTTTGTCGCCGATGTTGAAGAGGTTACTACAGGAATTTTACAATTGAATGCTTCTAATATTGGTATTCCAAACCCTTCTTCTTTTGACGCATATACAAACACATCATTACTGTTGTATAGGGTTGTTAATCTGTTGTCTGATACGTATCCTGTTATTTTAATTTTGTTGTTTGCTTTTAAATCCTCTATTGTTGATTTGATATGTTGAAGGTCATCCCCTTTCTTTCCTGCAATAGTAATTCTTGTGTCTCCAATTTTATCTTCAATTATAGGTAAAGTTTTTATTATATGAGTAAAATTTTTTCGTTTTGTTAATGTCCCTACGCAAAGTATTTTAAAAAAATCTGTATCCTTTTTTACTTTCTTCTGTTTAAAAATATTTTTATTAAAAGCTTCATATATTACTTCAATTTTATCTTTGCTAATTTTATAGTTTTGTAGTATTTGATCTTTTGTGAAATTTGATACAGCTATTATTTTGTCTGCACTTTTTATAGCTTTCATAATAAAATATTTTGACAATATCTTCTTCTTACTATTATCCATATAGTTAAAAGATAAATCATGTACAGTTATTACTTTCTTTATTTTGTTTGATAGTAAAGGTAATGAAGGTATTGGGGAGAATATGAGGTCTAATTTGTCCTTGAAGATTGCTATAGGAAGATCTGTATGCATCCAACTGATTGTAGGTTTTACATACCTTACAATATAATTTTTATTTTTGACTTTTAAATTTTTATCTGTTGTATATAGGTAAAGAGTATATCCTTGCGAATTATATTTTGGTAATGTTTTCAGTAGATTCACTAAATAATTCTCTATACCTGTTTTTTCTTTTGATAAAAAATCTTTTACTATTATGCCAATTTTGTATTTTTTGTCCATTTTATGTAATAATTACAGCAATTTATCATGGGGGTATAGCTCAATGGTAGAGCATCAGCCTCTTAAGCTGTTGGTTCTGGGTTCGAATCCCAGTGCCCTCATTTTTATAAGCACCTAGCAAGATTTGAACTTGCGGTCTTCTCGTTCGAAGCGAGTTGCTCTATCCGGACTGAGCTATAGGTGCCCAAATTTATCATGATTTTACCAAATATTTTAAAATAGTTTAATGTATATTATATTGTAATTGCTTCTTTTAGTGTATTAAAAAACTCTTTTAAGAAAAGAATATCTTCCTCTTTAATTTGTGATTTTTGACGGCTAGGCCAATTTTCTGAACTAACTCCAGTATTAACAAATGGGTTTCCTTCAAGGTCTTCCCACTCTGATTTAGTATATATCTGTTTTTCTAAAACTCCTCCTGCGTTTGTATATTCAGTGTAATCTCCAGTAACTTTATCCTTAGTGTATAGGCTCCAGTAGTAATTTGTTGTCATATCTTCTGATGGAATAAATCCTATAAAATCTAAGTGGTACTCAGTCAAATCGCTTGACTTATTGTTTTTCCTTCTAATTTTACCTTTATTATCTGTGTATAATTCTAAATAATAAGATCCAAATTTATAAACTATTTTGATTTGTGATTCTTTTGAACTTATAGGTTTTCCTGTCCTGTCCTCTTTGGGGTATTTATTATATATGAATTCGTATATATTATGTGTACATCTGTCGATATTTTCTGTTTCTTTTGTTATATTTAATGGGGTGGATAAAGTTTCTTCCATAATATTTGAATTATACCATTAATTCTTGTGTTTTGAATATTATGGGGTACTTTATTTTGAAGGAAATAGTTTTTAGTAGTTAATATTAATTTCTATATTAACTATATTTTTTGTATATTTTTAATACAACTAATTTATTATGTATTGCTCTCGGCGGGACTCGAACCCACACTCTTCTCCTTAGAAGGGAGTCGCTTTATCCAATTAAGCTACGAGGGCAAATGTGACATTTATGGGGTAAATGGTGGGGATCGAACCCACGACCTACTGCTCCACAGGCAGCCGCTCTACCGATTGAGCTACATTTACCATTATAATAAAGGCATTTTATCACACTTGATAGTAAATATTAAATTTGTATTTTGTCCTGTGTTGATATGTTATATTTGGATATTAAAATAGGGTTTACTTCTAATACATACTTTGCATTTGTATTTGAAAAATATATTCTACAATATTGAGTTATGCAAGGTGATGCTTTTATGATCTGTAAGATGTCCATATTACTGTTTATGTATAGAATATCAAGAGGAATTAAAGTATGTGCCATCCAAAATGATTGAATTATTGGTTGTTTGTAAATAAATAACTCAGACTCATAAACTTCTAATGCTTTTGTATACATAAGCCCTATTTCTTGTTCCTTTTCTGTCGTAGCTTCTCTGGTATCTAGTAATGTTATTGTATTATTATTAGTTGTAAGTATTTTTACATGTGTTTGAGCTTCCCTGTTCCTTATTTTATTTGCCTCAGATTGATTTGTTATGATTGACATGTCTGTGTTTTCATACACAAGCCCATTTATTAACTTGGTTTCTGGTGCATTTATTGGTCTTATATTTTTGTTATATATGTAAAATATTACCACTATTGTTATTATTGTTGGTATTGCTAAATATTTGTAATATTTTAAAACCTCTTTTAAATACACATCACTATCCTATCACAATGATGATAATTTTATAGATTTGACTTTTTGTCTGAATTTTCCTATTCTCTTTTTCTAAGTATGAAATTTATTTTTGTCTCCGGTGGAGTTATATCTGGTGTCGGTAAAGGAATATCTGCTGCTTCTATTGGTCTCCTACTCTCAAAAAGAGGTTTTCGTATTTCTTTTATGAAGTGTGATCCATATATAAATGTTGATGCTGGGACAATGAACCCAATCGAACATGGGGAAGTATTTGTTACTGATGATGGTTATGAAGTAGATATGGACGGAGGTCATTATGAAAGATTTACTGAAATTCCTCTTTCTAGAAATAACTCCATAACTACTGGTCAACTATACTCAACTGTTATTCAAAATGAAAGAAGCTTAAAGTATGATGGTGAATGTGTTGAAGTTATTCCTCATATTAGAGATGAAATTGTAAGAAGAATTGAAGAATTTAATAAAAAGAACATAGATATATTGTTTGTTGAAATTGGAGGTACTATAGGAGAATTTCAAAATGATATTTACTATGAAGCAGAAAGGTTTATGAAGCGAAAATATGGAGATGATCTTATGCATATCCATATTGCTTACTTACCTGTTCCTAAAAGTATTGGTGAGATGAAAACAAAACCTTTGCAACAATCTGTAATGTTACTTCATGAAAGAGGTATTTTTCCCGATCTTATTATTGGTAGATCAGAACTCCCTATAGATAAATCTAGAATCAGAAAAATTGCTGTAAATGCAGGTGTTTCCGAAGATCTTGTTTTTTCTAATACAGATATTAATAGTATTTATAAGGTCCCTATTCAATTTTACGAACAGAAACTTGATATAAAAGTATTAAAATTTTTGAAGTTAAAGGTTAATCCTATTGATTTAAAATCATGGAAAAATCTTGTTAATAAAATTGATACCAAATTTGCTAATACTATTAATGTAGGTATTGTTGGTAAGTATTATACAAGTGGTAATTTTTCTCTTGAAGATTCATATATCTCAGTTATTGAATCAATAAAGATTGCATGTTGGTACAACAATGTTTGCTTTAATATTGTATGGATAGATTCTGAAAAAAATATTCAAGAGAAGCTTGCTTCGTGCGATTGTATTATTGTTCCTGGTGGTTTTGGTAGTCGAGGTATTGATGGAAAAATTGAAGCAATTAAATATGCAAGAGAACATAATATCCCGTTTTTAGGTCTTTGTTACGGTATGCAACTTGCTGTAGTTGAATATGCTCAGAATGTTTTAGGATTAAAAGATGCAAATACTACAGAGATTAATCCTAAAACTAAGAGTCCCGTCGTTCACATTATGTCATCTCAGGAAAAAAAATTATTATCTAAAGATTATGGTGGATCGATGAGATTGGGTAGTTGGGATTGTAAAGTAAAAAAAGGAACAAAAACATTTCAGAGCTATAAAAAGACGTTGATTAGTGAGAGACATAGGCATAGGTACGAATTCAATAATTTATATAGATCACAACTAGAGAATGCTGGTATGATAGTTGCAGGTGAAAGTGAAAATGGAAATTTGGTGGAAATTATAGAAATACCTAATCATAAATTTTTTGTTGGTGTACAGTTTCATCCTGAATTCAAATCTCGCGCATTATTACCTCACCCCCTGTTTTCTTCATTAATTAAATCTGCTATAAAGTAAAATTATGGTCTTATCTGACGATGACATAAAAAAAGAAGTAAAAAAGGGACATATTGGAATTGACCCTTATGATGAAAAATCAGTTCAGCCATCCTCTTATGATTTACATCTAGATTGTAAGTTTTTATTATTTAAAAATTATAAACTAGGTGTTTATGATGTTAAAGAAAAAAATGATATTAATGAGCTTGTAGATGTTTCTTCTGATGGATTTTTTATTATTCATCCTGGGGAATTTATATTGGGTTCTACCTTGGAAAAAGTCTCTATCCCTGCCAATTTAGTTTCTAGAATTGAAGGTAAATCTTCTATTGGCAGGATAGGTCTTATTGTTCATGCAACCGCTGGTTATGTTGACCCCGGTTTCTCAGGTAACCTTACTTTAGAGATGACCAATCTTTTAAATATTCCTATAAAGATATATCCAGGAATGAAGATTGCCCAACTTGCATTTTTTGAAATGAAATCCACTCCAAGTAGATTATATGGAGATTCTGGGAATAAATATAAGGGACAAGAAGGTCCAACTCAAAGCCGTATTTGGAAAGATTTTACCAGTTAAGATATAATCCTTAATTAATGAAGGATAAAGTTATTTTTGATGTTATTGGAAAGGAAACTAAGCGTGAAAGTAGCGTTATTGAACTTATTGCTTCTGAAAATTATGTATCATCTGAAGTCCTTGTTGCCCAAGGGTCTATTCTTACTAATAAGTACGCAGAGGGATATCCAAGAAAAAGGTATTATGGAGGTTGTGAATTTGTTGATGAAATAGAAAATATTGCTATTGAAAGAGCAAAGAGTCTTTTTGGGGTACAGTTTGTTAATGTACAACCACATAGTGGTTCTTCTGCAAATTTGTCTGTTTATCTCTCTCTTCTGAAGATTGGAGATAAGATACTTGGAATGGATCTTTCTTCTGGGGGGCATTTAACTCATGGATCAAATGTTAATTTTTCTGGACAACTTTTTAAATTTTTTTCCTATGGTGTTGATCGTAATACAGGATATATAAATTATGATGATGTTCAGAAAATTGCAAGTAAGGTCAGACCAAAGATGATTGTTTGTGGTTCATCTGCTTATTCAAGACTTATAGATTTTGAGAGATTTCGTAGTATCGCTGATAGTGTAGGTGCAATTCTTATGGCAGATATTTCACATATCTCTGGTCTTGTTGTTGCTGGTGAACACCCTTCCCCTATTGAATTTGCTCATGTTGTAACAACAACAACCCATAAGACTCTTCGTGGCCCTAGAGGAGCAATAATAATGACAAACGATCATAATATTTTTGAAAAAATACAAAAAGGTGTTTTTCCTCTGACACAAGGGGGACCTCTAATGCATATTATTGCAGCTAAAGCTGTTGCCTTTTACGAAGCATCTTTCCCTCAATTTAAAATATATCAAAAGAATATAGTTATTAATGCAAAGGCGTTAGCTAGCGCTTTGATTGCTAGAGGTTTTGAGGTTCTAACTAATGGTACAGATAACCATATGTTTGTTGTTAACCTATTAAAAAAAGGAATTAGTGGAAAAGCTTTTCAAGATCTTCTAGATTCTTGTTTTATTGCAGTGTCAAGATCTGCTATTCCAAATGATCCTAAACCTCCATATATATCTAGTGGTATGCGTATTGGAACACCTGCTATTACCTCCAGGAATATGTCAGAAAGAGAAATGGAACAAATTGCTGATTTTATATCATCAATATATTTATATAGACATGACAATACAAAACTTGACTCTATACGCAAAGAAGTTTTAACCTTTATTTCTAAATTTCCTATACCTAAATCTTATGTATGAGGGTGTATTTGACGGTAAAAAAATTAGTTTGCAATTGAAAGAGAAGATCAGGGATACTATTCAATGGCATAAATATAAACTAACTTTAGGCATTATTCAAATTGGAAATGATGCAATGTCTTTCAAATTTATAAAATCTAAGATTCAGTTTGCATATGATGTTAATGTTAATGTTGTATATAAGAAATTTCCTGAATCTTACCCTTATCTAGCTGATGTTATTGATGAGTTTAACTTAGATCCCAACATTGACGGTTATCTTATACAGTTGCCAATAGTTGGACTTAATGAAAAATACTTTTTGAATAGAATTAATACATCAAAAGATATTGATTGTCTTACTGAAGAGAATTATAAAAAATTATTTTTACCAAATCCTAAATTTATACCTGGTGTTTTTCTTGCATTTACACATATATTCGAAAATTTAAATGTAAATTCTGACATGAAAGTATTACTTGTTGGAAAAGGTTTTGTAGGAAAACCTATTCTATACTACCTTCAAAATATTGGATACAAAGTGGATGTTATTGATAAAAACAATACTAACGATTTGAAAAACTATTCTTCTGGAGCTGATATAATAATCTTTACAGCTGGGGTATCAAATTTGATTAGTAAAGATGATGTTAAAAATGGTGCTTTTCTTATCAATATAGGAGCATCGGCAAATTTTGATGGATCCATCTCTGGGGGGATTTCTGATAATGCTGCTTCAAATGCTAGGTTTTTTGTTCCATCAATTGGTGGTGTTGGTCCTCTGACTGTTGCAATGCTTTTTGAAAATTTAATCAGAACTAAAATCTAAGCTTTTACTTTTATTTTTACACACTCATCTGAGCAACAATGTTTATGTTCTTCTATGCATTTACTACAGCATATGATCTGTTTATTACATTCTACATTTGCGCAATTTATATATGTATCTTCTAAATTTCCACAATGATGACATTTGGATATAATTTTTTTCCTATCTTTTGAATTTATGTCTATAGATATCCTACCATCGAATACATAACACTTCCCCTCAAATCCTTTATCTGGGTATTTTTGTCCATATTTTATTATACCTCCATGTAGTTGATATACATTTTTAAATCCATTTTGTATCAGTAATGCTGATGCTTTCTCGCATCTTATTCCCCCTGTACAGACTGTAATTAATTTTTTGTTCTTTAAATTTTTAATATCTTTAATTTTTTTAGGTAGGTCTCTGAAATTATCTGTGTTTATTGGAATTGAAGCTTTAAATTTTCCAATATCTGTTTCATAATTATTTCTCATATCTATAATGTAGTAGTCTTCTCCACTTTTATCTATAATTTCGTATAATTCTTCGGGTTCAATATATTTTGCTTTTTTTGATAATTTCAATTTTTTATATTTTAATGTTATTATTTCGTCTCTTACTTTAACACTCAACTTTTTAAAAGGTAAATTTTCTGATGCGCTTTCTTTAAATTCTATATCACTAAAAAGAGGGTTATCCCACATTTCCTTTTTATACCTTTCTATATCTTCTTCTCTTCCTGCTACAGTTGCATTAATTCCTTCTCTTGCAATGATTGTCCTCCCTTTTAAGTTAAGTGATTGGCACAACCTAATTTGGGTCTTTTGTTCCCTTTCTGGATATTTGATATCTACAAATTTATAAAAAAGTAATACTTTATACATAATATGAATGATATTATACCAGATAAACTTAATTCAATAGTTTCATAATTTCATTATACATTAGACTGGATGCATCTAATGTTTCTAAAGTATACTTTTTTTCTGGTAGGTTTAATATGACTCGTATTTCCTCTATTAGGTGCTCTTTTGTGACCTTATCTTGATCTAGGACAGTAACTCTGCCAAGCTTTTTTGCTATATAGGCATTATTTCCCTGTTCGTTATATGAACTATTTTTAATTGGTATTAAAATTGCTCTTTTCGATAAATAAAGTATCTCACTTACAGAATTTGCCCCTGCTCTACTAATAATAAGGGATGCTTTTGAAAATACTTCGCCTATCTGGTTATTCCATATACCTTCTTTCGATATGTATCTTTGTTTTTTTAGATTTGAAAGTTTATCTTTTAATTCTATAGATTTTCTATAATCATTGTATATGGTATTAGATCCTGTTTGATGGATAATATTATAGCTCTCTAGTAGCGTATCTAGGCAATCAAAAATTAATTGATTTATGAAATGTGATCCTTGATTGCCCCCTGTTATATATATAATCGGGAGATTATATTTAAAATAGAAATCATTACTATTGTTGGTAAATATTTCTTTTCTTAGTATATTACCAGTAAATAATGTTTTTTTTCTATCAAAATATTGTCGTGAGTCTTCAAAAGAAACACAAATTTTTTGTGCCTTTTTTGCTGTTAATCTTGTTGCTAGTCCTGGTATTGAAGCTTGTGTATGTATTATGCTTTTTATATTTAGTAAATTTCCAGTAAGAATAATGGGTACATCTATGTATGATCCAAACCCTATTAATAATTTTGGTTTATATTTAATTAGATATATAAAAGATTGTATAAACCCTATTGGTATTAATATTAAGGAAAGTATTCCTTTTAGTGAGAAGAATCTGTAAAGTTTTCCTGTGTTGACACTTATAAATTTTATGTTATTTTCTTTTGCAAATTTGTATTCGGATGATAAAGATCTGTCGAATAACATAGTATGTTTTATCCCCACGAAATATATATCCAGAGATTTATTATCTTTCAGTTTTTCGTATATTGCTTTTGCTGGAGTAAAATGTCCTCCAATAATAAAAATTCTATTTCTCACTTTTATTTATGCTTAATATTATACCCATTCCTATTAAGATTGATATTATAGAACTTCCTCCGTAACTTATAAAAGGGAGTGTAATTCCTGTAAGGGGTATTAATCCAATATTGGCAGATATGTTAACGAATACTTGAACTATTATCCAAGTTCCTATTCCCGCTGCAACAAATTTACCAAATGGGTCCTCTACTCTGATTGCTATTTTGTAAATTTGCCATACTAAATATACATAAATTGCTATTATAGCAATGGAACCAATAAGTCCTAATTCTTCTGCAATAACTGCAAATATGGAATCAGTTATAGATGTATTTCCTACTAAGTACTGGTTTTTTTGTATTGATTGAGTGAACCCTACCCCAAAAATACCTCCTGAACCTATAGCTATTAATATTTGATGAACTTGATACCCTGATGATAATTGCTTAGTTGACCCACTATTATTTAGAAATGTTAATATCCTTTGAAGCCTGTATGGTTCCACAACTACACCAATGATGCCTAATATAAAGAAAAATACACCTATTGTGAAGACATTTATCTTTGAGTATACATTTGTATTAGATATAAAAAATAAAGCAATAGCTATTGATGCAATGATAATTGTACTTCCAAAATCTTTTTCTAGTACTACTAATATTGTAACAATAAGTGTGATTGCAATAAAAGGAAGTAAATATTTTACTATATTTTCTTTATAGCTTTTTACTTGAGATATTATTGGTTGCATTTTTACTATCCAGGCAGATAGATATATTATGAATATAATTTTGGCAAATTCAGATGGTTGGAAATTTACGAAACCTAGTAAGTTAATCCATCTAGCTGAGCCATTAACTTTATGTGATAGAGCTATTACCACCATTAACATACCAATTATTGCTACCATTAAAAATTTTGCATACCTTTGTAGTACTTTGTAGTTAATACGGTACATTATGTAACATAAACTACCTCCTATAAGTACCCATATTGCCTGTAGTTTTATATAGTGATATTTATATGCATACAATCCTAGTGATCCATCAAATACCATAATCAGTCCAAATACAGATAGAATTGCTATTGTAATGAGTAAATGTTTCTGTACTGTTTTTTGTTCTGATTCCACTCTTAATTTATATCAGATATTAGTTTAGATCTCTATTTATATGTATATTCTGAGCTATTCCAATTGCAATGAGTGTTGTAATAAGAGAGCTTCCTCCGTAACTAATTAATGGCAGTGGTATTCCCGTTACTGGCATTATTCCCAAGTTCATACCTACATTTATTAATAGTTGTATTAGTATCATAGATATTATTCCTACAATAATTAGAAATGCGTATCTGTTTTTTGTTTCAGACATTATTAGAATTATTCTCGAAAGGAATATTATATATAGTAAGAGTAATACCATATTTCCTAGAAATCCAAATTCTTCTGTAAATGTTGCATAAATAAAATCTGTAGTAGACTCTGGAAGGAAATCTAATCTACTTTGTGTGCCTTCTCCATATCCTTTTCCCCAAAAACCTCCAGATCCTATCGCAATTTTAGATTGTGTTGTCTGAAAGTTTGTTGAATTACTTAGATTACTATTTGAATTATTTAAAAACCCAATAATTCTGTTTTTTTGATAACTTTTTAACATATGATCCCATATAACCAATTTAAATGATGAACCAAATAATAACCCTATCCCTATAATTACCAGAAATGTTGTTGTGTGCATTTTATTTCTTATTAATTTATATAATATATAAAGTCCGACAATTAGTATTCCTAGTATTGCAATATTTATATTGATAATGATGAAATTTATGTTGGCTCCAAAAAGATTACTTCCTAAAAATGAAGTTGTGAGTAGAGTTGAAAATATAAAAGTAATTGTTGCTAGTAAGAATTTATGTTGATCATAGTATGATGCAAAAAGAATCATAAAGAATATAAAAAATAGTATAATTGATGTTCCAAGCGCAGGTTGCTTATAGACAAGTAAAATTATTGGAAGAATCATTGCTAACCCGACTCCAACTTTTTTCAAAAAATTTTCTGTTTTTAGAAATATTGAAAAAAAACTAGAAGAGAGTAATATTACTACGATTTTTGCAAATTCTGCTGGTTGTATATCTATTCCTCCTAATGCAAACCATCTATGTGTATTGTTAAGTTTTTTACTAAGTAAAAATACTGCAATAAGAAGAAATAGTATTCCTGCAAAGATTAAAACTTGAAATAGCCTTAATTTATATATTCTGTAGTCAAGATTCATAATAAAAAAGTATATTCCTATCCCTGCTATTGCAAAGATTAATTCTCTAATTCCTGAACTATATTGAGTTGTTGAATATACTGTGACTATTCCAATGGCAATTAGTATGAATGTAACAATTGTTAGTATTATGTCTTGTTTTAGAAGGGATTTGATCATTTTATAGAGATAGTAGCTTCTTGGTTATCTATAATAACCTTTTTTCCTGTATTATCTGAAATTATTAAGTTTTTTAATTTTGTCGCTTTTGAAATTTCATCTTTAAATTTTTCTAACACAGCTTTGATGTTATCACTTGGCGATGAAATCGTACAATCAACTATATCTTCTATATTATAACCAGATTCTTTTCTTATTGTCTGAATTGCTCTGATTATTTCTCTTTTTGTTGTATCTTGTAATATGTCCTCATCTATTGATATATCAACTCCTGTTGATCCATGGATATTATCTTTTGATTTAAATGTCTTATTTGTTGTTGTAGAGATTTTTCTAGCATTTACCTCATCTTTAATTATATATAAAATATCTTGTTTTAGTTCAGATTTATTTATCTTGTCATAGTTTATAAATACTTCTTTTACTGGTTGTTTTAATTTAATAGAATTTTCCACCCTTATATTCTGTATATCTGTAATTGCAATTTGAGCAATTTCCATTATTTCTTCAAGGTCTTTATTGTAAAGGTTACTTGATGTTTTAGGGTAATCTTCTAAATGTACACTTTCTTTATTACCATTCAATTCTTTATATACATATTCTGATATAAAAGGCATTACAGGCGCAATTGAAAGAGTAAACTTTAATAAAACCTTATATAATGTGGATAATGCTTCCTTATCTCCATTTACAAATCTATTTCTTGATCTTCTTATGTACTCTGTTGACAAGGTTTGTATGTATGGTTGAATAATGGATGTTGCCCCCATTAGGTCATACGATTGTAAATACTCTTCAAGTTGTATGACAAAATTTTCTGTTTTAGAAATAATCCATTGATCGAGTAAATGGTCGCTTTCTTTCTCACTTTCTTTAAAATTAAATAGATTTGCATATATGGTGAAGTACTTTACTATATTGTAGAAAGGAACCATTATTTCCTTAACAACTTCCCTTATCCCTTCATTTTTAAACATTAAATCTTCTCCTTTTACTAGAGGAGATTTTATTAAATAGATACGGAGTGCTTCTGCTCCATATGTATTTATAATATCCATAGGATCGGTATAATTCTTTTTTGACTTTGACATTTTTTGTCCATCAGCTGCTAGGACTAGCCCTGTTACTATTACATTTTGAAATGCTGCTGTCCCATGTAGTGCTGTTGATATTGTATGTAATACATAGAACCATCCTCTTGTTTGATCTATTGCTTCGGCTATAAAATTTGCTGGAAAATTCTTTTCAAACTCTTCTTTATTTTCAAATGGATAATGTTTTTGCGCATATGGCATAGACCCTGACTCAAACCAACAGTCTAATACCTCTGGTATTCTATGCATTATTCCTTTTTCACACTTGTCACACTTTATCTCTAATTTATCAATAAAGTGCCTATGTATATCAGTAATGTTTTTTTTGGATGACAACTCTTCTAACTCATTCTTAGATCCTATAACTTTAACATTTGAACAACTATTACACTTCCATACAGGAATAGGTGTTCCCCAGTACCTGTTTCGTGAGATTGCCCAGTCAGGTGCATTTTCTAATCCGTTTTTAAATCGTCCTTCTTTTAAATGTTTTGGAAACCAGTATATTTTTTCGTTATTTTTTAGTGTTTCTGACTTTATTTTTTGTACATTTACAAACCAAGACTCCATTGAATAGTTTAGTAGTGGTGTATCGCACCTCCAACAGTGGGGGTATGAATGTACTATTTTTAAAACTTTAAGTAGTATATTTTGATTCTGTAGAAATTCAATAATGTCTTTGTTGAGTAATCTTGCTTCTCCAGCTGCCCACTCCATCATTGGGTATTCTCCAAATTTTCCTTGTATATCTATATGTCTTATGACAGGAGCCTCCAACTTTTTCCCAACAAGCATGTCTTCTTCTCCGAATGCAGGGGCTATATGTACTATTCCTGTTCCTTCATTTTCTTCTACAAAATTTGCTTCGGCAATAAACCATCCTTTTGTACTATCTATATCTTCTAGCTTTGAGATATCAAACATAGGTGTGTACTTTTTACCTATATAATCATTTATGTTGATATCTTTAATGACTCTGTATTCGAGGTTTTCGAATATATATTCTATCCTACTTTTAGCGACAATATACGCTTCCCCATTGTGCTCTACTTCTGAGTATTTTATATTTTTAGATACTGCTAGTAATACATTTGCAGGTAGGGTCCATGGAGTTGTTGTCCATGCGAGCATATATTTATTTTCATCTTCAAGTTTAAATTTTACTATAACGGATGAATCTTCAAGATCTTTGTATCCCATTTGTACTTCTGTATTAGAAAGTGGGGTTGCACACCTTGGGCATATATGGATACTTTTGTAACCTTCATATATAAGTCCCTTGTCATAGAGTGTTTTAAATACATACCATACGCTTTCCATAAAAGGTAAATCCATGGTTTTGTAATCATTTTCCATGTCTACCCACCTACCCATCCTTTCTACAAATATCCTCCATTCTTCAACATATTTTTGAACAATGCTTCTGCATGATTCATTAAATATGTCTATGCCCATATCCTCTATTTCTTTTTTATTTTTTATTCCTTTGACCTTTTCAAGTTCATACTCTACTGGAAGTCCATGACAGTCCCATCCAAACCTTCTTTCTACATATTTTCCTTTCATCGTATGATATCTGGGAATAATGTCTTTGATTGTTCCTTGTGTAAGATGTCCATAATGTGGTAACCCTGTTGCAAATGGTGGTCCATCATAGAAAACGTACTTATCACTATCTTTTCGGTTGTCTAAACTTTTCTGGAAAATCTTGTTGTCCTTCCAAAACTTTAATGTTTCTTCTTCAATTTTTTTGAAGTCAGGAATGGACTCCATGCTTTTGAATTTCATATGACACATTCTATAATAATAAGTTGTTATTTTCAAATGATTTTTAATGTTTAGGAAATAAGTATCTGAATAAATATCATGTTTTATACTCTAGGTTATATGTGTTGTTTTTTTAATGTTGTAATATATTATCTGTAGTGATAAACTTAAAACTTATTCTCTATGAAATTTTTAATATTTGCAGGTGGTAATGGTACAAGACTTTGGCCTGTATCAAGAAAAAGCCATCCTAAACAATTTCAAAAATTTATAAAAGGAAAATCCTTATTTCAAATGACTGTTGAAAGGCTTCTAAAGAAATTTTCAAAAGAAGATCTTTATGTCGTTTCTCCTAAGGAATATGTTTCTATTATAAAAGAAGAATTTCCTGGAATTTCAAATAGTAATATTCTTATTGAAGCAGAAACTAGAGATACCTTAGCTTGTGTTGGATTTGGCGCATATGTATTAAATAAAAAATTTCCTGATGAAAATATAGCAATTTTATGGTCTGATCATTTAATAAAATATGAAGATATCTTTTTGAAAGCATATATTGTTGCAGACAGGTATGCTACTGAACACAATAAAATTGTACAGATAGATGTAAACCCTACTTCTCCAAATGTTAATTTAGGGTATATAAAAATTGGGGAGCAAATAGAAACATTAGATGATTTTGGTATTTATAAATTTGTAAAACATATAGAAAAGCCTGATCTTAAGACAGCTAAAACTTTTATAGAAAGTTTTGAATATTTATGGCATACAGGTTATAAAGTTTTTCCAAAAGGAAAATTACCTGAGTTATATAAAGAGTACATGCCCCATGTAGCAGATATTTTAGAAAAGATCACTGAAAAATATTTTAAAGATGAAGATTTTGCATCTCTATACTCTTCAATAGATAAAATTTCAATTGATTATGCAATTCTTGAGAAAGTAAGTTCCGATGAAGTTGTAGATATTCCTGCTGATCTTGGATGGTCTGATATAGGTAATTGGGCTTCTTTTAAAGAAGTATTAGAGGATACTAATGAGTCTAATGTTGTTATTTCTGATTCTATTACTATTGATACTAAAAATACTCTTATACTTTCAAGTTCTAAGGATAAAATTATTTGTACTGTTGGGGTTTCTGATATTGCTGTGATAGATACTGATGATGCACTACTTGTATGTTCACTTGATGTTGCTCACAAATTAAAAGATGTTATTGCTGAATTAAAATCGAAGAAAAAGGATTCTCTACTTTAAGTCTTTTTTACTGTAGGTACATATTGTATATTTTTCCCAAATAAAAGTCTTGTTTGCGCATCAATTGCAGGAATTGATGAAAATATTATACTAACTAATGGATATGTTATCCATCCCATATATGAAAATGATCTTTTTAATATATTTTTATCATTCTTGTGTGGTGCTAATCTTGCTTCAAATATTAATATAATTATAATTGCTAGTGTTGTTATTGTCATTAGGCGACTTATGAATGTTGGAATGGTGTATGATAGTGATAATTTTTGAAAATGAGAATTTAGTAGTGGAAGTATATCACCAAAAGTGATGATTATTGGTGTCATTGCCCTTTCAAATGAATTTCTTAGTTGTTGAGATATAAGTGAAAATTTTCTACTCTTGGATATCTTTTTATGTGTTACTACATTTGGAATACTAAATGACATTTCTGATGCTCCCCATGCCCATCTTCTAAGTTGTTTGTATTGCTCTTTAATACTTCCCCAAAAAGTATCTGTTAGAACTGCATCCCCATAAACCGGTATGTAAAGAGGTATAACTTGTGTGTCATCACCAAATGCTATAATAGCTTTCCAAAATAACCTCTCATCTTCTGGTATGATATTTGCGTCCCAATATCCTATTTGTCTTAATGATTCTAAATTTAGAGCATAACATGAAAAATTGATAAATCTTTCTGGTTTAAATGTAATCGCCATTTGCCACTGTGCAGCAAATGTAGCAATAATTCTTGAGACTATAGATACTTTCCATATATTGTTATAAAAAATTGGAATTGGTTGAAAGATAGTTGATCTACTGTTTTCTGTTTTAAGGTAAGTATAGGTTAAGTAAGCAAAATAATTCTTCTCATGTCTATAATCAGCGTCATTACTTGTAAGTATAACTTTGCTTGTATCTATATTATCCTTGGTCAGTACATCGTATACTTCTCTGGCAGCGTAGTTTTCATTTGATGCTTTCCCAGGGATTTCTCCTTCTTTTAGTGTGTGTGTGCTGATTATTATCTTTCCAAAACTTTGAGAATATTCTTTTTTTAACTTGTCTGCCATTTTTGCTCCATTCTCATATTTTTTCTCAGTTGCGAATATTATTATTTTTCTATCCTTGGGATATGCAATTTTAGATGCCGCCTCAACTGTTGGGAGTACAATGTCTTCTCCTTCATTTGCAATAGGAATTAATAAGGCCTGGTAATAATCTTTCCACGCATTCCCAAATTCTTCAGTTAACTTTGTTTCCCAGTCAGTAGATTTTACCTCCAATATCTTTTTATTGGCTTTAAATACTAGTATTAATGTACTAATAGATTGATATACAAAGTATGTTATGTAAAGTATAACAAGATATATTAGTACAGTTGGGTATGTGAATGATAGAAAAAACATAATAAAAATACCTCCCCATAGCATAAGTCCTGGGATCATTTGATATATCCTATCACGCCTTTTTAGCCTATTCATAGAAATGTTTGACATAAGATGCCCAAATTATAACATAAGTTTGTAAGTAAATTTACTTTTACGATATAATCCTAAATTATGCAAGATACAAAGGCAATGGGGCAATATTACTCTTTAAAAAAAGATAATCCTGATTCTATTTTGCTTTTTAGAATGGGAGATTTCTATGAAATGTTTGATAAGGATGCAGTAGTTGCATCTAAGGTTTTGAATATTACTTTGACATCAAGGGATAGAACTGAGAAAAAAACTCCAATGGCAGGTTTTCCATATCATGCTTTAGATTCTTATCTTGCTAAGCTACTGGATGCAGGATATAAGGTTGCTGTATGTGAACAACTTGAAGATCCAAAACTTACAAAAGGTGTTGTTAAGAGAGATATTGTTAAGGTTGTCACTCCATCCACTTCCTTACTTGATAATGATAATAGAGAAAGTAATTATTTACTTGCTGTATTCAAAAAAAAAGACTTTTACCTATCTTCCTTTATAGATTTTTCCTCTGGTGATTTTTACATTCATGACCCTTTATCGAAAGACGATTTTATAACCTTTGTATCATCTATATCTCCAAAAGAAATTATTGTTGACGATAGTTTTGATCTAAATATAGGTAGTAGCTCTTCATTATTTCCTTATTTTAATAAAGACTATTTATTTTCACATTTCAAAGTGTCTACATCAAAAGGTTTTGGTATTCCGGATATTCATTTATCCCTGAATTCTGCAGGGGCAATTATTAAGTATGTGAAAGATAACCAAAGAAACGAAATATTACATATAAAGCCACCAAAAATATTCAAGTCTTTTGATTACATGATTTTAGACGAAAATTGTATAAGAAGTTTAGAGTTGTTTGAAACTTATAGAGATTTTTCATATAAAGGATCTTTAATATCTGTTATTGATAAGACTTCTAGTTCTCTTGGTGCCAGAAAATTAAGGTTTTTATTATCTCATCCTTTATTAGATCCCATTGAAATAGAAAAAAGATTGGAAGGAGTTGGGGAAATCTTAAAGCTTAATACAGGAGAATCTTTCACCGAAAATCTGTCTTTAGTTTCTGATATGTATCGTATATCTGCAAAGATAGGAACATTATCTGTAATGCCTAGAGATCTCCTTTCCTTGGCATCATCAATTGATGCAATAGCAAATTTGCTACCAAAAATGAAGGAATTTCAATCTAGAGTATTAAAAGATTTGAGTAATAGTATATCTTCTCAGAATAAATTTTTTGAGTTACTAGAGGTTATTAGGAAATATATAGATGAAAGTTCTCCCATGCTCCTTAAAGATGGAGGATATATAAAAAAAGGAATTAATGTAGAACTTGATAAATATAAGGATGCAATTGAACAAGGTAAGAGTTGGATTACAAATTTCCAGAAAGAAGAAATTGAAAAGCTTGGTATTCCTTCCTTAAAAGTTCACTATAATAAAGTGTTTGGATATTATATAGAAGTTTCACATACACATAAATCTAAAATTCCTTCTGATTATATTAGGAAACAAACCTTAGTTAATGCTGAGAGATTTATCTCTCCTAAACTTAAAGAATATGAAGATTTAATTATTAATGCTCAGGGTAGAATATCTACATTGGAAAATGATATATATAATAATTTAAAAGTAGAGCTTCAAGAATATATACCATATATTCAATTTGTAGCTGATGCTGTAGGTACATTGGATGTACTTTTGTCCTTTGCGATATCTGCAAAATACCTCAATTTTCACAAACCTAAGATTAATACAGATGATGATAATATGAAAATTGAGGGTGGTAGACATCCTGTAATAGAAAATGTTATTTTTCCTGATCAGTATATTCCAAATGATATTGAATTTTCTTCTGATCAAAGGATTATTGTAATAACAGGTCCTAATATGTCAGGAAAAAGTAGTATATTAAGACAAACTGCAATTATATCAATACTGGCACAAATGGGGTCTTTCGTTCCTGCAAAAAATGCAGTTGTTCCTATTATTGATAGGATTTTTACTCGGGTTGGCGCTTCAGATGATTTATCCAAAGGAGAGAGTACTTTTATGGTTGAAATGACGGAAACTGCTAATATTTTGAATAATGCAACTTCTAAGAGTTTAATTATTCTTGACGAGATTGGTAGAGGTACTTCAACATTTGATGGTGTTTCTATTGCTTGGGCAATTATTGAATACATATATGAAAGAATAGGTGCAAAGACAATTTTTGCTACTCATTATCATGAACTTGTGAAGTTAGAAGAGTTGTTTCCTAAAATTAAAAATTTTAATGTTGATGTTCGGGAAAAAGGAGGAAAAGTTATTTTTCTTCGTAATCTTGTTAAAGGTGGGACTGATAAAAGTTATGGTATATATGTAGCAAAAATATCAGGAGTGCCAGATGCTGTAATATCTCGGGCAAATGAAATATTAAAAAATTTTATTGAAAAGCAAGGTGGATATAAAGTAAGCTCTGTTCAGAACGATCTATTTTCTGGTGAACATTATGATTCTTCTATTGAAAAAGAACTTCATAGTCTCGATATAAATAGCTTGTCTCCTATTGATGCATTTAATAAATTACTTGAATTAAAATCTAAATTAAATTAAAACAGAATTACTGTAAATGTTTGCAAATGACAATTGTATTCATTACAATGATGATGATATGGATACTATCCAGTATAAATCATATATCTTATATATTATTATATTCCTTGTAGCTTTTTGTGTTTATGTTGCATTTTTAGTATCACCAGTTTTCGCATTTAGTACTGCTGTAGGTTATTTATATAAAGATAATAGTATTGTTTCTGGAAACTTGGTTTCAGTAAATTCTCAAAATGGTAGTCAATATATAGAGAAAGCAAATCTTTCAAATAATAGGCAAGTTCTGGGGGTTGTCGATAATTCTAGTTTTTTAACTCAAAGTAATGGTACTGGGAATGTTGATTATGTTTCTTCATCAGGAACTGTTCTTACATATGTTTCAACTGTAAATGGAAATATTACCTCAGGTGATTATATTTGTCCTTCTCCTATTAATGGAGTTGGAATGTATTGTGAATCAGGTTATACAGTAGGAAGAGCTTTGGATAATTTTAATTCAAGTAGTAAGAATGCTTCTTCATATAGTGTAAATTCTGTAAATGGAGGAAAGACGACAGTATATGTAGGTGAAATATCTGTTGATATTAATGTTCAATATATATCTAGTGCTAATTCCTCTGGTCCTATTAATTCCATTCTTACTGCAATAGGTGTTCCTATTTCGGGAAAACCTATTTCTTTAGCTCAGCTTATAGTTGTCTTTATAATTATTATGACTTCAATTATTTTTGCAGGTATAATTATATTCAGATCTGCAAAAAATTCTACTATATCAATTGGGAGAAATCCCCTTGCCAAATCAGATATATTGAGGGGATTTTACTCTATTGCAACAGTTGGAGTATTACTCGTGTTTGTAGCTTTTATTGTAAGCTTTTTGGTTATTAAAGGGTGGATTTAATTTCAAATTTATACTCTATTTTATGGTATCATCCATATTATGATACGTGTTTTGCCTATTGAAGTTGCAAATAAAATTGCTGCGGGAGAAGTTGTAGAGCGACCATCTTCAATTCTGAAAGAGTTGATAGAAAATTCACTTGATGCCAATGCTAAAAATATTGTTGTCAGCATTGATGGAATAAATATTCGAATTGATGACGATGGTATTGGTATGTCTAGAGATGATATGGTTCTCTCTGCAAAGAGGTTTGCTACTTCGAAAATAAACACGGAAAAAGATTTGATGGAAATAGCTACATTTGGTTTTAGGGGAGAGGCTCTTCCTTCCATTATTTCGATTGCGAAAGTTACTATGATTTCGCGAAGCTTGAATGATGATATAGGTACTC
>DAIDGT010000002.1:0-18277 GCA_027459825.1 bacterium | reverse complement strand
GGGTGGAAAAATGTTACAGGTAGAAGATTATTCGCGATCACTTGGTACTACCGTAGATGTAAAAAATATATTCCATAATACTCCTGCACGTTTGAAGTTTTTAAAAAGTATAGATACAGAGTATAGGTATATATTGGAAGTTTTCGAACAGGTTTCTTTAATAGAGAATGATATACATTTTAAATTAATAAGAAATGGTAAGGTTATATATGATCTTTTCCCCTCCTCTTTAAAAGATAGATTTTTAAATATTCTTCCTAAAGGTGATATTGATCTGATTGAAGTGACTGGATCTTCAGAGAATATAAAATTATATGGTTTTGTATCTGCCCCTAAATTTGTTAGGTCTTCTAAGGACTTAGAATTTATTTATGTAAATAAGAGAATAATTTTTAATAATGCAGTACAGAAGGCTATTATGGAGGGTTATGGTCTACTTATTGATAAAGGTAAATATCCTATATCTTTAATATCATTGGAAATTCCCAATAATGAAGTAGATGTAAATGCACACCCTAGGAAGATGGAGGTTAGGTTTAGAAATAGTAATGAAGTTTTTAATCTTGTTAAATATTCTATTAATAAGGCTGTATCCTCAAATCGGCTAGAAGATATTTTACCTAAAGAAGATTTGCAAAATAGAAAGTTTATTAGTAAAGAGAGTAATAATGTTAATGGTTCGAAAAGTTTTAATAGTGGCTTTAAATTTAATGCAAGTGATCGGGATAGAAAACCTTTTCACATAAAGAGCTCTCCTATGGTATCTAATTTTTTATCTGATTTAAATATGTCATCTGTATCGGATGTAGTTGTATATCAGTTATTTAATAAATTTCTTGTTACTGAAAAGGATGATGTTTTACAGATTATTGATCAGCATGCTGCTTCTGAATGTGTAAATTATGAAAAAATAAAGAAACAATTTGAAAAAAAGTCAGTGGAATCACAGCACTTCTTATTGCCCTACTCTGTAAATATTAGTAAGAAAAATATGATAATTATTGAAGATAATTTGTCATTATTTAGTTCTTTAGGAATAAATATTGAAATTTTTGGAGAAGATATTATCAACATAGTCAGTGTTCCTGTTCTTTTAAAAGATTCTAATGTGGAAGAGATGATTGATGATCTAATAAATAAATTCTCGTTGTCTTCATCTTCAAGTAGTACAGAGAGTAAAATTAATATAATTCTTGCGACTATTGCTTGTCATTCTAGTGTAAGATTTGGTGATGAAATGAATATGTTTGCTGCAAAACAGTTGATATCGGATCTTAGGAAATGTGAGAATCCTTTCACTTGTCCTCATGGTAGACCTACTACATTTGAAATTCCTGTAAAAGAATTGTATAAGAAATTCAAGAGATTATGAAAAATTATCATGTAGATTATATTTTTTTTGATTTGGATAACACCATTGTTGATAGTCTTCCTTTTATTATTGAATGTTATAAATATTCTTTTTCGAAAATGAAAAAAGAATTTACAACTGATGAGGTAGATTCAATGCTTGGACCTCCAGAAGATATCATTTTTGGAAGGATATTTAAATCAAAGGAAAAGGTAAATAGTGCAATTTCATATTTCCGTGAGTATTATAAAAAAAATTATAAAAAAGGAATTAGTATCTACCCTCAAATGAAAGAAACTTTATATAAGCTTAGTGAGTTTTATAATTTATCTTTGGTTACTGGAGCAACAAGGAGGCATCTTGAGTCTGTACTAGATTTGTGTGATATTAGCAATGTTTTTGGATCATCTACAGTGACTTCTGATGATGTAAAATTCTACAAACCCAATCCCGAATGTTTATATAAAGCTATTGATATGGCTCATGCTGATATTTCAAATAGTATATATATAGGTGATTCTGTTCTCGATTTGTATCTTTCTAAAAGTATTGGAATAGAATTTATTGGGGCTTCATGGGGATATAAAGGTGTAAATTCAATTGAAAAAAGTGACTGTATCCATGTGTATGAAGTATATACACTGAAAGATGTTATTGATAATCTTTATAAATAATCTTTTACAAACTTCCCTGTATAGCTGTCTTTGCATTGAATAATATCTTCAACTCTTCCTTCAAATATAATTTGTCCTCCTTCATCTCCTCCCTCTTTTCCAAGATCAATTATCCAGTCACCCATTTTGATAACATCAAGATTATGTTCAATTACAACAACTGTATTTTTTTGATCTACAAGTTTTTCCAACAATCGTAATAATTTATTTATATCATCAAAGTGTAGCCCAGTTGTTGGTTCATCAAGAATATATAATGTCTTTCCTGTAGCTTTACGTGCAAGTTCTGTTGCAAGTTTTATTCTTTGAGATTCACCTCCTGAAAATGTTGTTGCTGATTGTCCTAATTTTATATATCCTAATCCCACATCGACTAGTGTTTCTAGTTTAGGTCTTATAGCATATATGTTTTTGAAAAATTCTACAGCTTGATCTACTGTCATATCCAATACTTCAAATATGTTTTTGCCTTTGTATAGAATTGACAGAGCTTCCTGGTTATATCTTTTTCCTTTACATACATCACATGTTACATATACATCTGGCAAAAATTGCATTTCTATCTTAATTATCCCATCTCCTTTGCAATGTTCACACCTCCCTCCTTTGATATTGAAACTAAATCTTCCAGACTTGTACCCTTTAGCTTTTGCCTCAGGAGTCATGGAAAATAGTTCTCTAATGATTGTAAATATCCCTGTATATGTTGCTGGATTTGATCTTGGTGTTTTTCCTATAGGAGATTGATCTATCTCTATTACTTTATTAATATTTTCTATACCGTCAATTCTTTCAACTTTACCTATAACCTTTCTAGTTTGCGATATAAGATTAGATATATATGGATATAGTATGTCATTAATTAATGTGCTTTTTCCTGATCCTGATACTCCTGTAACAACTGTAAAAGTTTCAAGAGGAATTTTTACATTGATATTTTTTAAATTATGTTCCTTTGCTCCTATTATTTCTAAATATTTATTAACATTTCTTCGTTTTTTTGGTGGTTTTATTTTAATTTCTCCATTTAAATATTTTCCAGTTATTGACTCTTTTTCATTTTTGATATCATCTAATACTCCTTGTGCAATTACTGTCCCTCCATGTACACCTGCCCCCTTCCCCATATCAATTATCCAGTCTGCACTTTCTATCATTTCTTTGTCGTGTTCTACAACTATTACTGAATTTCCGATGTCTCTTAAACTTTTTAAAGTTTGAATAAGCTTATTATTATCTCTCTGATGTAGTCCTATTGATGGTTCATCCAGTATATACAGCACTCCTGAAAGCCTTGATCCAATTTGTGATGCAAGTCGAATTCTTTGTGCTTCACCCCCTGCAAGTGTTTTCGATTGTCTTTCTATTGATAAGTATCCAACACCTACATCAATTAAAAACTTTAATCGGTGTTCTATTTCTAATAATATTTGTTTTGCAATGAACCTTTCTTCTTCTTTCAGTTTTGTATTAATATTAATGATCCATGAATAGAGTTTATCTATTGAATACTTAGATATTTCTATAATATTTTTATCATCTATTTTAATAGATTTTGCTACATTGTTTAATTTGTCTCCATTACATTCTGGACATGCCATCTCTTTGATATACTCTTCAATTTCTCTTTTTACGAAATCTGATCCATTGTTATATTTTTCCATTAAATATTCTGTGATACCATGAAATGTTACATGATACTTTCTTGGTCCTCGCATTTTTGGTTTATATACTATTTCGTATTTTTCCTCTCCAGTTCCATTGAATAAAAGATTTAATTCTTCTTTATTATATTTTCCTATTGGTATATTCAATGGAATATTATGTTTTTTTGATACTTCTTGAAGTATTTTTATAATCCATGAATTTTGTATATTATTAATTTCATTAGATAGTGGATATATTCCTCCTTCCAATATTGTTAAATTAGGGTTGTATGTTGTTTTTTCATCTATAATTTTTAGAGTCCCTAGTCCGTTACATTTTGTACATGCTCCATAAGGTGAATTAAACGAAAATGTGTTTGGTTGGATTGGAGGAATTGAAATATGACATTTGGGACATGAAAGTGTTTCTGAAAATAATTTATCTTTTTTATCCTCTACCATATTAACAATTACTTCTCCTCCAGATAATTTTACTGCACTCTCTACTGCTTCATTTACCCTGCTTGTTATATCTTTTGTATCACTTAACTTGGAGTCAATAACTATTCTGTCTATTATTATTTCAATGTTGTGAATCTTGAATTTAGATAATTTTATTTCATCATCTTCTAGTGAGTAGATTTTCCCATCTATCCTAATCCTAGAAAAACCTCTTTTTATAAAGTTTTCAATTAATTCTTTATACTCTCCCTTTTTACTTCTTATTACAGGAGATAAAATTTGTATTTTTTTATCCTTTATTTTAAGTATTTCATTTGATATTTCTTCAATTGTTTGGCTTTGGATTTTAGTTTGGCATATTGGGCAATGAGGTATACCTATCTTGGCCCAAAGTAACCTCATATAATCATAAATTTCTGTAGTTGTTCCTACTGTTGATCTTGGATTATGGCTTGTTGTTTTCTGGTCAATTGAAATTGCTGGAGATAGTCCATCAATATATTCTATGTCAGGCTTCTCCATTATCCCCAAGAACTGTCTTGCATATGATGATAAAGATTCTACATACCTCCTTTGTCCTTCCGCATATATAGTATCAAATGCTAATGAACTTTTTCCTGATCCAGATACTCCCGTAATTACTACAAGCTTATCTTTGGGTATTTCTACATTAATGTCTTTGAGGTTATGCTCTTTAGCACCTTTTATTATTATTTTATCCGCCATTCAATCGGTGATTGTATCATATTTGTATTATCTATATAAAGGGTTAGGTTTGTAGCTTCTCATTTTATATGGTCCAAAAATAGGTTTTTGAGTTGAGTACATATCTGAGTATGTCCCGTCAGGATTCCTTGTCTGTGCGACTGTAATATCATCGTAGGGGGTAATTCCCATAAGTTGTGCATATTCCTCATATAATGCATATGTTTGGATTTTTGTTTGAGGAGTAAATATATTAGCTGTGCTATATGGACTTTCTAATGCAATACCTGGTTTACCATTAGTACTTAATCCTAGTTTTATTAGATGTCTTAGTGATGCGTCTCCCATGTTTACTTGATATAGTTGAGTATCTGTGGATAAATACACTATTCTTTTACTTAGGTCTGTTAGTAGTTTGTATCTTCCTTGTTTTAGTATTTCCTGAATATCTTGCAAACTTGAAATTTCTTCACCTGTCTTTAAGTCAACTATTTGTTCTGGAGAAATGTTAAATGCAATAAGTCCTTTAACATTTGCATCTATTACATATGATGGGAGGGTTTCTGTTTTCCACCCAACTCTGTAGTTCTGGCATGAAGGTACTTCAACTAAATCTCCTATCTGTAACATCAAATGAGGATTATCAGTAATTACAGAAACTAATAATGTTTTTTGTATTGTCGGTTTTCTTCTGAGTTTGCTTTGTATTGCTCTTAATTTTTGTGATAGATCTTCATTATTAGTCAAGTTATTGGATAGGATAAATGTAATTACTTCTGATATTTTATTACTGTCTTGTGTTATTGAAAGGTAAGGTAACATAATCTCCATTATTCTTTGCCTTACTTGTTTTTTACTAAGTCCCATAAATCCTATTTCTTCCAATAGTTGTTTCGGGTTTATATTTCGTAATTTTAAATTATCTAACACTTGTGCTTGTTCTCTCTCTATAACGCTATTGTTAGAGAGGCTTTCCTTTAAAAGATGAATCATTTCATCAACGTCTCTATCTTGGTGTGTATTCTCCTCTAATATACACATCTTGATTGAATCTTCCTGCCACGTAGATAGTTGTTTATCTGTCAGATATTCTAATTGTTGTTTTGTTTCTGCCTCATCATTATCTCCTTTATATTTAAGTTCTTTAAATCTTCCCTGTGCTGTATATGAAACTATTTGTGACAATCTCTCAAGTGCTCTTCCATGTAATGGATTTCCTCTATATTTACTTGCTAGTGTTATTATTGTTTGTATTCCACCCCAAAGTTGAGATATTTGTGTTAAATATTCGGGTTTTACTCTGTGGTTTTGTAGTATAGATAGTAACCTTTTTTCGACAAACCTTTTTAGTTTCCGATGGTTAGTTCTTATAAAATTTAAATCTATTATACCTTTTTGAGTCATGTGTATTAGTGCTTTTAATTTTATATCATCTTTATCTCCACTCATTTGTACTAGTTCTGCTACTTTAGTGATGAATTGTATAAATTCAGATATATTCTTCTTTTCAAATATTTCTTCTGATAAATTAATTTCTGAGAATACTTTTCTGGTGCCAAAAACTTCTTTAACTAAAGTGTATGTATGGTAAATATTTACAAGGTTTTTTCTAGTGTATTTTGTTCCCATAAAAATTTTATTAGGGGTTACTCCTAGTGATTCTAATATAATAAATCTAAGAGCTTGTCTTGGTGTAAGTTGTTCTATTTGTGTTTTTAGTTGAGGGTTTTGAATAAGATATTCAAGAATATTTGCAACAAAATGTACTGTTGAATATTCTGCAAATGTTTCTTCGAATGAAATATTTTTAGGTAATAAATTGTTAGATTTGTAATAATTTATTACTGCTTCAAGAAATGCTCTTCTACTTAATTGGTCTAATTCGATTCCATAATATCTACTCAATATATCCTTAAATTCTTCAGGTTTAAATGCTCTTTCATATTTAAGTGCATATATGAAAAGTTCGTCCCTATATTCTTGAGGTATATTAAACTCTTCCATATATTTTAGAATTTCTATCCCTGTATGTTTTGATGCCCTTTTCGCTATATCTAGTAGATCGTTGATATCTGCATCTGTGATGTTGTAATTTCTAATTCTACTAGAAGTTTCTTTTCCATCTTGTGATGCAGCTACTTTTGCAATCTCTACTCTTTGTCTTTGACCTTCCTCTCCTATGAGTTGATAGTTGTCAATATTAATAGATGCTGCTGCACCATTTATAGATGCAATTATTTTTGCTAGGAGATAGCGTTCATTCTGACTTAAATTAAAATTTTGAATATAATGTGAAAGTGTATTTGGAGTATACATGGCACATATATGTGCTATTTGGTTTCTGAGCGCATAATATCTATCTTGAGAGAAACAATATTTTTGTATATTTTCTGGTACTTGAAATGTTCTATGTTTTGATGCTACAAGTAGATATACTGCTCTCGTATATACATCTCCTATTTCCCTAACATTTCTTTTAATAGAGTTGTTATTTAGTATGAAATTCTCTATATTTGGTTCTTGGGCGAATTTTTGTAGTAATGGAACTATTTTATCAAAGTTATCTTCTGTGTACGGATATTCTATTCCGTTTTGTATTAGGTAGTTGATTACCTGCCCTTCAAATTCATCTAATATTTCTTTCTCACTAACTCTACAAGTTAATGGATATCCTACATATCCTTCATCTTTCATGGTTTTATAATGGAAGTTATAACGTGTGATGAATATTATATCTTATCCTATAGTTTTTGTCGAGTTACTACTTCATCCAAGCTATCTTAGAGGTGGAGTCTATATTACTTTGTTTCGTTACATTCACTATACTTCCAGATGAAATCTTCCCAGTTTTACTTGTTTTTATTCCAGTTACTGCTATATCAAAGGAGTTATTAGACAAATTTAAAAAGGCCAAGTTTGGTCCGTATGGACTCCATACTGGTTGTGCTTCTATCCCCTTTTTAACCAAGTCTAGGGTATTGTTATATACATTTTTATATTGATCTGTTCCTGAGAGTATTGCACCAATATCAAATTTTATTACATACAAATTAGCATTATTCTCTCCTTGTCTTCTTATAAATGCTAAGTATTTACCTCCTGATGATAATGATGGTTGCATTGCTTCAGAACTTAGAGGTGTAACTGGGTACGATTGCCCATTTGGTATGTAATAGAGCATTATTTGTGAATCTGGTTGTGCTATATTTGTCATATAAACATAATGTGTATATAAAATAAAGTTTTGTTCTGGCCATGTAGGATCTGTATCTCCTCCTGTGTATGCATTTGGTTGTGTTAACTGTGTTTGTCCATAATATCCATTATAGACCTGACTATTATTGATCTCGTAAAGCCCAAGGCTTGCTACAGGATTTAGGGTAAATACTTGTTCTAGGTTTGTGGAATATACTAAATTTTGACCATCTGGAGAAAATGTCGGAGATACTGAATATATTCCATTCCACCATACTCCATTTATATACTGAGGTGATGGATAATTTGTAACTTGTTCTAAATTTTCACCATTAATTCCCATTTTAAATATATCAGAAGAATCTTGTCCAAATTTCACAAAATATACTTCTTGCTGATTAGGGGATATTGCAATGTCAGATACATACCCACTCTTTGTTATCTGTTGGGTACTGTGTCCGGATATTTTCCATAAATTTCCTGATTTTACAAAATACATATTCCCAGGAACTTTGTATGTAAGGTTTACTTTATTTGATTGTGTACTTGAAATAGACTTAGGATTTAAAATTTCATTAATTATTTTGTGATACCTTAAGTAAACATATCCCAAAAGAACTAATATTAATATAAAGACAACATACCTAAACTTAAATTGTGTTTTGCTCCCAATATTTCTTTTTGCAATTTTTTGTTTCCTCATTTCATCCATGTGGGTATAATTTTGAAAATAAATTATTTATAGCTGTCCAGTTAGGTTCTACAACAGATTGTCCATCTACTAACCCTTGTGGAATAGTTGAATATTGAGGAGGTGAAAGTACTATTGTTTGTATATTTCCTGACGGAATGTGTATTGCATCTACTGCTAAAGATAAAACTTCAGTGAGAGACATATCTGTCTTCACTATCTTTGATAGTGTGTTAAATAATGAAGGAACTTCTGATATTAAATTTTCAGATCCGAACTTGCTCTTTAATACCTGTAGCACTTGTTGTTGTCTTGAAGATCTCCCAAAGTCCCCTTGTAAATCTCCGTGCCTTGACCTAACATACTCAAGTGCAGTAACTCCGCTCATGTATTGTGCTCCACCTGAAATAAATAAATTTAGGGCATAATCTGCAGGACAACTTTGTGATGAATTTGTACAATTTGCGTTTTTTACTGCAGGATTTGTCATTGGTATGTCATTGGGATAACTCCAGTCTAGTACCGGGTGTGTTGGCACAATATATATTCCTCCAAATGTATTAATTAAATTAACGAAACCCGATAGACCAATCCATCCGTAGTAATCAATTTTTATTCCAAAATATTGTTCCACTAGTTGTTTTGTTAGCTGAATTCCTCCTATTTCTGAAACTTGGTCAAATTTCCCATATCCATATCCTGGAATTTGAATCCAAAAATCTCTAGGTATGGATATCATATACACTTTTTTAAGTTTTGGATTAATACTCACTATCATTATAGTTTGTGTCAATATGCTGTTTGGATTAAATTTGGCATCTGTATCCGATCCTAATAAGAGGATATTAGTATATTGATTTGTAGGGTCATATTTAATTTTTACTGATTTTGCCTGTTTTGTAGTTTGAAGTTTATTTCCAGTAATAGAAAAAATATCTGAAATTACTTGTAAGTATCCTGTTTTTAGTAATAAACCAAATATTAACAATAATATTGCAAATATTACTATGAGTACAGTTACCCATGTTCTTTTTTTAGGCTTTAGGGTCTCTTCTGTACTTAGTTTATTTATAATCATAATGAAATACTATTATATACAAATTTATTGAAATTGTTACATGTCAGATTTAATTTCCTTTATCTTGTCTCTTATCCTTGCAGCTTTTTCAAATTGCATTTTTTTTGCATAACCCTCCATTTCTTTTTGTAGTTCTTTTAATATTTGTTTTTTTGTCATATTTGAAGATATATTGTATTCTTCATTTTCACTATTTTCTTTTGATTTTTGATGTTTCTCTAATTGTACTGTTATATTTTTAAATATAGTTTTTGGAGTTATATTATTCTCCTTGTTGTATTCTATTTGTATCTTACGTCTCCTGTCTGTTTCATCTATTGCATCTTTCATTGATTGAGTAATAGTGTCAGCATACATTATAACTTTTCCATTAACATTTCTAGCGGCTCTTCCTATCATTTGTATGAGGCTCTGCCTTGATCTTAAAAAACCTTCTTTATCTGCATCAAGAATTACAATAAGAGAAACCTCTGGTAAATCTATTCCTTCCCTTAGTAGATTAATTCCTACTATAACATCATATTCACCCAGTCTTAGACTTCTTAGTATTTCAGTTCTCTCTATTGTGTCTATCTCACTATGTAAGTATTGAGTTTTTATACTCTGAGATTCTAAATAAGTATTTAACTCTTCTGCCATTCTTTTGGTTAATGTTAGTATTAATGTCCTCTCTTTATTTTTCACTCTATTGAGTATTTCTTTTTGTATGTTCTCAATTTGATCTTTTGTTTTTCTTACCTCTATTTCCGGATCAGTTAGTCCTGTCGGTCGTATCACTTGCTCAACATAACCATTTGGAGGGTATTTTTTGATTCCTTTTGTCGCATTTTTAGATAAAGATAATTCATACTCATTTGGTGTAGCTGATGTATATATTACGTTTTGTAACTTATTTCTAAATTCTTCATATTTTAGAGGTCTGTTATCCATTGCAGATGGAAGCCTAAATCCATAATCAACCAATGTTTTTTTTCTCTGAAAATCTCCATTATACATACCTTTAATTTGTGGTATTGTTATATGAGATTCATCTACTACAAGGAGAAAATCTTTGGGAAAGAAATCTATTAATGTAAATGGAGGAGATCCTTTTGCTCTCCCCTCTATTTGTCTTGAATAATTTTCAATTCCAGAACAATATCCTAATTCTTCTATCATCTCAAGATCAAAGTTGGTCCTTTGTTCAATTCTTTGCGCCTCTAGAAGCATTCCTCTTTTTTTAAAAAAATGTATTCTATCTTTCAGCTCTTCACGTATATTTCCCACTGCTTTATGCATTTTTTCTTTATCAGCAACATAATGTTTTGCTGGGTATATGAATACTTCCTCCATTGTACTTATTGTCTTCCCATTAAATGGATTTATCTCCCTGATTGTTTCTACTAAGTCATTAAATAGTTCTATGCGTACAGTTGTGTCCATGTATGCAGGAAATATTTCAATAATATCTCCCTTGACTCGAAATGTTCCTCTTTCATATTCGATATCATTTCTGACATACTGAATTTCCCCTAATTTTAATATAAAATCTTTTCTGCTAATGGTGGTCCCCTTCTTTATTTGTATTGCCATTCCTTCGTATTCACTTGGGTCTCCAAGTCCATATATACAAGATACTGACGACACAATGATGACATCTTTTCTAGAGAGTAAATATTGTGTTGCACTATTTCTGTATTTTTCTATCTCTTCATTAATTTGAGTCTCTTTTTCTATATATATATCTGTGGTAGGAATATATGCCTCAGGTTGATAATAGTCATAATAAGATACAAAGTATGCCACAGCATTATTGGGGAAAAACGATCTAAATTCACTTGCAAGTTGTGCCGCAAGTGTTTTATTGTGTGCTATTACAAGTGTAGGTTTTTGTATGTTTGCAATAACATTTGATATAACAAATGTTTTTCCAGATCCTGTAACTCCCATTAGTGTTTGATCCCTGGCCCCCATCATTACTCCATTTGTTAATGTTTCAATTGCTTGTGGTTGCCCTCCTGATGGGCTAAATTCTGATTGAATTTTAAATTTTCCCTCTTTCATAAATTGATATTTTAACATAAAATTATCAGTATTTATTTGACACGGATCTATTATTTAGATATCATATTATCCTATTATGGCAAGAGCAAAGAAAAATCAAAATGATCAAGAAAATAGCGTTTCTGAAGTAGAAAATATTGAAATGCCTGTTGAAAAAAAAGAAAATTTATTTTCCAGAGTTTATCAAAGTTCTGCTTTTGCCGATCCAATGAGAAGGCCAAAAGTTATATGGGCTAGTGTCATTGTTCTAGTTTTTATTGTTGTAGTAGGATTTCTTTTTTCTATATATAATTATGGAATTTATTACCCAGGGATATCAAAGGTAATAGATAAAGTACCTATTTTGAACCACTTGGATAGATCTTCGCAAAATGTATTTTCAAAAGTTATTTCTGCTGAGGATGCAATATCTTCTTATTCTTTTACTGGAAATATGAATTATTCTGCAGGAGGAGGTTTATCTACTCAGGACTCCTTTAATGGTCAGGAGAGTGTTGCAAATAAAAACTTAGTACAGGTATCTGCAAATTTTTCACACAAAGTTGTCAGTTCTAACACAAGTTTACTTATGACCTGGAAATCATTACAAAGTGGGAAAAAAATATTTTTAAATTTTTCTCAAGTTCCTTCAATTTTGAATTCCGGTATTAAAACTGGTGAGTGGATAGAAGTCGGTAATGCCGTAAGTAATCCTTGGAATTTCTTACTTGACCAGAATAAAATATTATCTTCATCCAGTAGTAGTATAAAAGATGATGGGAATTCAATTGTGAATGGTACTCCAGTTACTGAATATACAATAACTGTACCTTTATCAGATTTGAGTAGTGTTAATTTGGTCAAAGCATTTGAACAGTCTTATGGTCCTATTTCAACTGTTGGAAGCTCAGGTGATATTAAGTTGAATGAATGGATAGGTATTGCTGATAATAGAATTTATCAAGAATCAACTACATTTAAATTAGGTACTAATGCAAGCTCTACTTTTACTCTTCAGGCTGCTATGAGTCAATTTAATTCTAAATTTGCAGTTACTCTTCCAAAGAAATATGTTTCTCTTGGAAGTTCTGCTTCTGGATAATGCAAAAAAAATATTTACTAATTATTATAATTATATATTTTTTAGCTGCCCTGTTTATTTTTCTTCATATTATCCTATCGTCAGGTAATATTGTGAAGTATAATGTTACCAAACCCATTACCTCCGCTCAGGGCATATATAATCTTTCTATAGATGAAGAGATTAAACAGAATATTCAGGCTATTGAAAATGGATATTTTAATACCTCTTCATACCAATCTTTAAGTATTGCAAATATTTCAGGTACTAAAAATATTAGTATAGGCAATGTTAAGGGAAGTGTCCCTGAATGTTATCCTGCTGATCCTTCCTCATCTACTAAATGTACTCCGTTGTCTGATATATACAATAAAATTCAAAATAATGTTAATAAACTTCAAATATCATTTTCTTCTCCAGATGATATGATGGCAAATTATTATGTGGCTAAAAATGGTGGTACATATTATTTTATTAATGTAAACTTTTTGAAAACAATTAATAATACAGGGTTCCCTATCTACTATATTAGTAGATAATTTCCTTGATTTAATTGCAATCTCGTGTAATAATTCATTGCAAACTTATATGGTTGCGTGGTGTAGTGGACTAACATGTCTCCCTGTCACGGAGAAGATCGACGGTTCGAATCCGTTCGCAACCGCCATAACAAAAGTGTATAATATTTTTTGTTATGATGAATAAAGTTATTAAAAATTCCAGAGAATTTTCATTTTTGATAGAATCCATTTCACTCTTATTATTGGGTGTGGTATTTATTTTGGTAATTTTTAAATTTAGTTATAAATGGCTTTATAACAACTATTATGTAAGACATGTTAAATCTGTTATATCTGCTACTGTACAAAAACCTAAACCAGAAACTAAAGTACAGTTTATTAATACATTTTATTCTTCCCTAGAAAAAAATAGTAGTAATTTAGCTACCTATTTATCTCCTTCTTATAAAAATACCTTATTGAATACATATCAAAATGATAATTACTATAAAGATATAATTTCATCTTTAAACGTTTCTAATCTCCCTAATAAATTAATACTTTATGAAGATGTTGGTTCATATTATATAGGATATCTGTCTTACAATAATTTGAATATATATATTAATATATACACCTCTAAAGTAGGAAATACTTTTGAAATTTCGAATATTACTCTTTCTGAAGGTTAAATTAATTGGTATGCAATTCCTTGATATTTTTGTTTTGGTATTTTCCAGTATATGTATTTTTTATATCGTCAGAATCTGTTTTATAAAATATACTCTGTGCAACTCTAGCATTAATCTTGATGTTTATCCCAAATGCGCTTGACACATTGAGCATTAGCGCAATTACTCCTTTATACCCTGGATCAATTAATCCCCCAACTATAAATGCTCCTGATCTATTGAGACTACTCCTGCTGAGTACAAATCCTGATATATTATATGGAATTTCAAATTCTTCATTAAATTCTAGTAGATATGACCCATATGGTAAATGAAAAAAATCATTTACTATTTGTACTTCTTTAATTTTAGGTAACTGTCTTTGAGAGTTATCAAAATCTATAACTCCTCTATCTTGCCATTCATATATTGATTTAACTGTTAAATCAACTCCTGATGGCTGTATTTGAGTTTTTTTATCAATATATTTTTTTATTAGTTTTAGTTTATCTATAGTTTTTCCTGAAAGCATAATATATGAATTATATTAGATATAAAAGTAGATTACAAAAGAATATATGGCTTAAGTACCCTGTTCCTTCTTCTTGCGCCTAGAGAATGAAGAAGGGTTTGAATGTACTCTTCTGATAGTGTTTGAGACATATCTATTTCTATAAACCTTCCTATATTCCTTGTTAGTCCTCTTTTAGTGACCTGAACAGTGTCTACATAAAACCTAAAACCATCTTGCCAAACCCAGGTTTCTCTCACCTTTCTTACTACTCCCGTTTCTTTATATCTTAATCTTATACCCATTTCTGTATTGTGGTTAATTTCTTCTGTAAGTATTGGTTTTACCCTAGATCTTCTTGTTGGATTCCTTGGTCCTTTGTATCCAAATATAATCCTTATTTTATTATCATTACCCTGTTCTTCCCTAATCCTTAAAAGCTCTGGTCTTGTCTGTTTGGTATTTGGTATAGGAACAAAATAATAATCAGTTTGGTTTACAGTATTACTCTTTCTTGCGCCTATATTTCCTAGTAATTCTTCATTTACCTCATCTGCTTTAAGCTTTATCTGATTTTCTACATTTGGTGCCTTATAAGATTCAACTTGTGGAGAGTATTCATTGTTTATTACAATGTGAGCATTTTTAATTGTTGGTTCTATATATAAATTATGAGCAGGAGATACTGTTGATAAGAAATAATCGATAATTTGTTTTAAAGACATACTGGTTCTTGATGTGTCTCTTAATAGTCTTCTTATAAATCTACCATGTTCATTTACTCTTACAAATACTCCTAAATCATAAAGTCCTCTAAATCGATCTGATAAAGCAAATAATCCTTCTACTATTATTATCTGAGATGGATATATGGTTTTATATCCATCCCTTTCTCCGCTTCTCATACTGTAGATAGGTTTTTTTATTGGTTCTCCACGTATTAACGATTTGAGATGTTTTTCAAAAAGTTCCATGTCAACTGCTTCGGGTTGATCAAAGTTTATACTATTCCCGACTGATATTTGTTCTTGCATAAAAGTGGATCCTCTATAGTAATCATCCATTGATATTATCAGAGGTTTATGTCCAGTCCTTCTCTCAATTTGTTCTGTAATTTTTACACTAACAGCACTGCTCTTTCCTGAAGCAGAACCTCCAGCTATAGCAATTATAATCGGATTCTGAGGTCTTGTTTCTAGTATTCCAATAGTCTCATCTACTACGGTTTCTACTCCTTCTTTAAGTTCTAGTTCTGTAGGTATTATTACTCCTTCGCTATCCCTGACAATATTTTCCATAATCTTACTTAATCCCTATTACTTGAAATCCATATTTTTCTATATCTTCTCTACTCCAGAATGTAATGTCTTTTGTTTTTGTAACATATGTTACTTTTTTAGTGATTTCTCTTCCTGTGTATCTTTTAGTTTGTGGGTCCCATTCTTTTAGTATAAGTGTATCTCCCTCTTTACATTCAAAATCATCGAGGCGTATTTCAAAATTCTTTTTTCCTTCTAGAATTGCTTTAAAGTATTGTGGCCATACTTTTTTTGCTATCTTCATAGGATCTATATTATATTCCAATTTCTAAGTTATATCTAGTTTGCCTTTAGAAAGTTTCTTTGCACTTTGTGATCTAAAGGTTTCCCTACAGTAAATTTTAGATAAGGTACTCTCATGAATAAATATACAATTCCTATGGTACCTGCTGATGTTAATGTCCAGAGTAGAATCATTTGCCCCCATATTGGTACAAATGGAATCATTGGCAACCCATCCGTTTTTATTGCATTAAGTACAAGAGGATGGATCAAATAAATTCCAAATGAACATTCTGATATAAATATCCAAAAATTTAACCACTTGTATTCCTTTTTTTGCTTCCATTTTTTTACTAAGGATCCAATTATGTAATACATTACAAATGTTACTGCAATACTATAAGGAACTATTAGTGGTTGCATAGGGTTTGATGTGAAATATATTGGTAAATGTAATAATACTGTTTCTATTGTATAGCTCGCACTAATAAGTAGTATTATTGTTATTAAAAATAAAAAAATCTGTTTTGTATATTTTTGTAGAAATTTTTCAAATTGATCTATATTAAGCACAATTAGTCCTCCCAGCACTATATATGCTAGGTAATCGAGAATAAATCTATCCTGATACTTATATATAAAATGCAGTATTACTGATGTATGACCTAGTAGGTAAAGTTGTATTCCATAATAATCAATCATATTGAATATTATCTGGAATACAAATACCCATATTATTACTTTTATATAACGATCTTTCAATCTTTGTACTGTTTGTAAAAAGTATGGAAATATCATATAAAATTCAACTGCAAGTAGTATATAGTATAGTTGATAATATGCCGATCCTGAAACTATATCAATTATTACTGTGTAGATATCTGCAATAAATGTTGGTCCTCTTCCATAGAAAAGCACATATAATATGCTCCATAAAGCGTATGGGATTAGTATGCCTACAGTTCTTTTCGACCAAAAGTTTTTTGTATTAAGACCCTTAGCATTATATATGTATACAAGTATAAATGCCGTGATAAATATGAATACATTTCTGTTAAACTGTATTAAGGATATTATCAAATTTCTTATGAATGATTCGTAAAAATGAGAATCTAGATATTGTGTACTTCCAATACTATGTATTAGTACTACAATCAGAGCAATAATTCCTCTTAAGATATCAATCTCATATCTTCTCTCTGTGCTGGCTTTCTTGCTCTCCTGCATTCTGTAGTTGTTTTTTTAATATAAGTTTATTAATTTTTCCACTTCTTAGTTTAGGAAGTGTATCTAGAAATATATATTCTATTGGATGCTCTAGTCTGCGCAGTCTTTGGGATACCCATGTATCTAATTCTTCATTTAATATATTATCTCCTTTACGTATTACTAAAAAGGCAACAACTGTTTCTCCGTACATGCTATTTGGTCTTCCTGTAACTGCAACTTCTATAACCTTTGGATGTTGTATTATAATCTCCTCTATTTCTTTGGGATATATTGTCTCTCCTTTGTATATTATAATATCCTTTTTTCTTCCAGTAATAAATACATATCCTTCCTCATCCTTATACCCTAAATCTCCTGTTCTGAAGTATCCATTAGTAAAAGATTCTGAACTTATATTATCTTCGTATGAAGATATAACAGATTCCCCTTTTACACAAATTTCTCCAATTTCAAATAATGGTAATTCTTTAATCTTTTTATTATCTTTATTAGATATTACAAGTTCTATACCCCTAGGTATCCCTACTGACTTTACTTTTCTTTTCCTTAAATCATTTGCTGTTATTTGTGTGCATGTTTCTGTCATTCCATATGTCTCTATAATAGGAACTCCATACTTTTCTTCAAATGATGCCATTGATGGTGCCCCTAGTGATGATGTCCCACTTCTTGCAAACCTTACTCCTTTTAATTTTTCTGGGTTGTTAGACTCTTTGAGGATATTAATAATTGTTGGTACCAAATTTAACCATGTAATTTTATATAATTTTATAGTCTTTATAAATTTAGATAGGCTAAATTTATTTACATGTACCATTGTTCCTCCAGAAATCATAGTTGAAAATAGCGCAATCACGGGAGCATTAATATGGTACAAGGGGAGTGGATTAAAGCAGATATCCTTTTCATTAGTATTTTG
>DAIDGT010000001.1 GCA_027459825.1 bacterium | reverse complement strand
GACGTCATTCTTCTTCTAGTTTAGGTTCTACACCTAATTTTGTTACTGCACACAATATTCCCCTTTCTCCTATGAAAGATTTCAGAAGCAATTCTCCAAGAATGAGGCACAAAAAATAATCCTTGGGACCTTCTTCTCCTGTCAGAATCAGTAACAAAATTATATAAATACCAAAAAGAATATCTTTTAGAAGTAGCCACAGGAACAGACATAGCATCCCCAAACCCTTGAAAATTACCATCACTATCAAAAATAGGATCTCTTATAAGTGCAACACTCCTAGTCTTTACTAAGACTTCAGAGTAGACATCTTTAGCTTCTGTTAAAGTAGCACCTGGGTACTGAGATAAAATTAATCTCAATGCACTATCTCTAGGAAGACCTTTAATCTTAGAAAAAATATCACCAATAAAAATATTTTTTCCTCCTAGAGAATGACGTAGCTTATCTCCGTGACCTGTAGGACCACCTGAATTCACAATATCAGCAGGAACAAAACCTTGCTTAATATTCAAATTTTCATCCCTAGCAGGCATATAGCCATACCTATAATAATAGTCTAGTTGTTCACTAATAACAGTGCTAATTTTTCTTTCATTAATCTTCAAAAATTTCTGTACCCTACTTACACCCGTATTATATGCAGTACCATTTTGCAAATACTGCGCAGCAAGTGCAGGGGCTAAGGATGCTGCAAGAAGTCTTGCTTCTCTTGCCTTATAATCCCTCTTAAACGCACTGTGGACTCCAGAAGAAAATGATAACGATAGATTTCTGGTAATCTCCTCTTGAACATAGCCAACATATTGCATCCTTGCAACCGTAGGAGCTATATCATCCATTAAAGATCTTGACCTTGTACCAACAGTTCTTACATAATCTCGTAAAGTAGTACCTCCAGATAAGTTTGTATACGAAGTAAGATCAATCCTATTTGCAAGAAGAACATTATCTAAATCCGAAGGAGTAAAATCCAAAGGATCACAATAAGTATTGTATAAAAGTTGTTTTATTCTATCTACATCAACCATATTGTATTTCAATCAAATCACTAACACGAGAAACACTACCAAGACATGAAGTTTTATCCGAAAACATAACAATTCCTTCTTGTATAATATTCCATAAATCAAGGATATATTCATCGGTGGTATTATTAAAGTCACCAGCAATACCTCCATATTGAATAAATTTTCTCATTAAAGAAAGTATTTTAGATTTTTTAATATATTCAAAATTTTCAATATTTGAATACTTTTCTAAGAAATAATAATTATTAATAGATATAATCTTAGATCTATATGAAACATCTTCGTAATGCGCTAAACTAGAAATAGCATCATCATATACAGAGACAGAAAACCCTTGAGAATCAGATAGAATTTCATTTTGAGTAAAATTAAACCCATCTGAAGATAATAGAAAATCAATATAACTTTTCCCTAAAATAGGAATAATCAAATCAAATTTAACTTTTCCTACAATATTATCATGTATATGCCCTGAAAAAGCGTTAAAAAAATAATCATATAGAGGAAAGATTTTATCATTAAATGGAATATCTGATTGAGAATAATGCAATATACTATCAAAATCCCCCCAATTACCGAAATGTACTATAAAGGATTCAAAATTAGAAAAAGATTGCCCAAATGTGTCATAGTAATAATTTTTTAAATTCATAATACAAAGTTAATGTCCTCCAGAAGTGCTTTTTTTAACATTTCCATAAAGTCTCTGCAGTGAAGAAATTGGGCCTTGGAAATTCTTCTGAAATTCAGTTGTATATCCTCCAAAGTCCTGACCAAGAAATTTAGTTATATCAGATATAAGTTTTGGTATAAGCACAAATAACCCTATAGCCAAGATAGCACCAACAACACTACCAATATTATCAATTCCAAGAATAGGAAGATTCCCAGTACTAAATTGAACAGCACTTCCTGAGTTTCCATGTGTCAGATAATAAATTATCAAGAACATTACATATACAAGTACAAAAGTAAGAATAGCTTTAAGCATACCTGCAAAGAATGACCATATTGTCTTAGTTTGCCCAGGAAAAGCTCCAAAAAGGAACATAAATGGAGCAGCTACAGGAAGAAATACCAAGGAAATATATGCGCCAACTAATGATATAAATATCCGAAGTGCAGTAAATAGTAAAATTACAGAGATTATAAAAATAATAAGACTATCACCTCCTGCACTATTTCCAGCAAAACCTGCAACAGCATTAACTAAATGACCTAAAATACCATAATTGTTAAGATTAAGTTGCCCTGTAACCGTTGTACCTAAAGTTTGAAGCCCAGGAACAGACATAATATGCCCAAAAACATTAAATACGAATGCCCTTGAACTAAATGCACTATAAAAACTACCTGAACCAAGGGTGGATGCCATAGGAGAATTTGCAAAAGCATAGTATACAAAACCTAGTAATACATTCATAAAATCAATCATAAACCCACCAATTGCATAACTGAATTCAATTAAAATAATGGCTGCAACAATATTAGGAAGAGCGCTCATAAAAGTTATAGGAACTTGCCCCCCTATTTTTCCACCAATAATAATCATAAGTCCAGTAAATATAATTATTAAAACAAGTAATATGTAAGCTAAATCTCTAGTAAATGCCCATAAGGACTCTATTGGAGACAAGAATGAAAAACCATATACAGGTCCTGAATTAAGTTCAGTAGAACTGCTTGAGGAGGCAGCATATGTGGGATTAATAAAACCAGCAGTCTTACCTAAATATGCAAAATACCCTACACCTGAAGCAGGTGGAGTTGAATACATCGTTCCCATAAGGGAGGAAATATCACCTAATGCTCCATATCCTCCTGTATAATTTGTATTATTTGATGTAGTACTTGAATTTAACTGAGTATAATTTCCAAGTATTGAAATTGACATACTCTGAAAAATGGAAGGTGTAAACCCACAAGAATTCCAAACAGCCAAACCAGACCCACCTGAAGGTGCACATTGGTCTAGTGAAGTATTCGTTGTTTGAGCTGCAAATACAGAACCAGCCCCTATAATTAAAAATGCTATGCCTACAATAAAAATATTTTTTATAGAAGAAATACTTTTAGTCCCAAGATTAGAGTTTGTTGATCTTTCAACAACATCAACATAATAAGACTTGTATTTACTAATTTTTTGAAATATAAAAGAAACTCTCAAATGAAAAATCTTCAATCTTAAAAACTTTTCCTTAAAATACCTTTTAATGTAATTCATAAAAGACATGAGTTCTAAAGAATATATTCTAACATTCAATATATATTTTTACAAATATTTAATCAATACATAAACATAAAGCAAAACAATATTTTTAAAAGGAAAACTAACTTTCTATATATCTACATTAATAACCAGTAGTAAAACTTTTATTACATTAATATCAATTAAAACTAAATTAAATCAGGTCTATTTTTCTTAGTTTTTTTTATAGCCTCTTTTTTTCTAAATTCTTTCATTTCTTTATGATTTCCAGAAACAAGAATTTCTGGAATAGAAAAATCATTGAATGTTTGAGGTTTTGTATACTGAGGATATTCCAAAATATTGCTATTAGGAGAAAACGATTCTTCCTCAACAGAATCTTTATTTCCCAAAACTCCCGGAAGTAACCTTGCAATAGAGTCAATAACAACAAGTGCGGCAACCTCTCCTCCAGACAACACATAATCACCAATGCTTAATTCCAAATCAACAAAGTTTAAGAACCTTTCATCAAAACCTTCAAATTTTCCACAAAATAGAGTAATAGTATCTTTTTTTTCCAAGCTTCTTGCAATTTCCTGGGTATACTTTTTCCCTGAAGCACTAAGCATTATTTTATAACCACTATTTTTTATTGATGATAACGCATTAAACAATACATCTACTCTCAGTATCATCCCTGATCCTCCTCCATAAGGAGTATCATCAACAGACCCCCTAGTATCAAATGCAAAATCTCTAAGATTTATAATATTTATATATATCGCATTAACACCTAAAGCTTTTTTTAAAGTTCCAAATGCAAAATTACTTTCAAAATATTGAGGATACAATGTAACTATATTAATCTGCATAAAGATAATAAATCCTTATATCAAAGATTCAATTTGTTCTGTATATTTTTGTTTTGGCTGAACCCCTACCAACCTTTTTTCTTCTTTTCCGTTTTTAAAGAAAATTACAGTAGGAATTCCCATAACATTATATTTAGAAGCAATATCAGATGCAGAGTCAACATCAAGTTTTCCTACTTTAATTTTTCCTTCATACTCTGAAGCTACTTCATCTATTATTGGGGATAACATATGACATGGACCACACCAATCTGCCCAAAAGTCAACAATAACCAATTTATCTTTTACATCCAAAACTTCACTTTGAAAATTATTAGAATCTACAGCAACATGAGACATAAAATCATATACAATAAACTAATTTAAATAAAAGTATAGCACAATTATACAAAAATAGAAGCGACAGAAAAATTCTGTCGCATTCTATCTTTATATTAGAAAATAATTAACTTCAAAATTAATTATAATCCCAAGCAACTGGATAACCAGATGTATTTGTCGAAGCACCTTTCTGCATTCCAGTTACAAACACAACTACCTTGGAACCAGAAGAATCAATAGCAACATAATAGTTCCCTGAAGGAACTGAAGATAAGTAGCTTTGTAATTCTGTTGCAAGAGTTGAACCAGCTGTTAATTGAGTACATGCACTAGAAACAGTTACTGTAGCATTAGGAATTGTTCCTGTACCTGTTACACAATTAGGTATTCCAGTTTCAGATCCAGTTATAGAATATCCATATGGAGAATTTGTTATCGTAGGAGAAGATGTTAACTGAGCTATACCTCCAGGATATTGTCCTCCATTATCTACTGTATAAGTTTGTATTGCATTAAAAATATCTTGAACGTTTGTAGTCCTTGATGTGTTATTTGCATCAGCAATTCTACCTGCAGGATTCAGGGCAACAAGAACAACCAATGCCAAAATTGCAAGGATAACTATAACTATAATAATTTCTATAAGAGTAAAACCTTTATTTTTTAACTTTAACATTTATAAGTCCACCCCCTTTGTTTTATATCTGATAAATACAATATATAATCCTTAAAATTTTTTGTCAATTTATACTAATACCTATAAGTTTCGAAAGCTAAATAATAACCATCAGGATTTTGAGATTGGCTCCTCTGCATCCCTGTTACAAAGACAACCAAGGTATTATCTGCGCTGTTTATACCAGCATAAAAAGTTCCAGATTGAGAGTTTTTTAAATATTTAGAAATTTCATTATAAATTAAAGTTCCTGAAGACACAGACACACAGGAAGTAGTAGAATATGACCCTGCCTGTGTACAATTAGGTACACCTTTAGATTTTGTAATTATGTTATATCCTGACCCAACACCAGATGCAGCAACATTAGATGTAATAAATGGGGAAGGAAGAATAGGTATACCAGAAGGAAGTTTTCCTTGATTTTTAAAAGTATACATTTCAAAGGCAGTTACCATAGATTTTAACCCAGAAATTTCACTTGCATCAGAGGAATTATAATATGAACCTTTACTATTAAGACTTATAAATATTAGAAAAACAATAATAGCTAATATAACAACAATAATGATCAATTCAATTAAAGTAAACCCCTTATTACTACCTGACATATAATTATAATAACAAATTATCAATTTTTATAAAACATAAAAAATATTGAAATGTTATCCACAATTTGTTATGCTAAAAATCAGGTTCCAATACATATTAAGTAATTTAATTTTCTGCCTCATAATATACATTTTATTTTTTTCAAAATGCAGAATAATATTAATGCTATTTGGAAAATAGCATCATCTCAAATACAACTTAAAATATCAGATAAAAACTTTAAAGTTTGGTTTTCAAAAATAAAATTAATTAATATTGATGAAAACGTAGTGACTATATCTTGTCCAAATGCATTTACCTCAGACTTTATTCAATCAAACTATCTTATAACTACACAACAAGCTATTAGTAACGCTTTAGGAAAAAATGTAGAGTTAGCTTTTACAATAAATAAGGAAATTCCCAGTACAAAAAATATAGATTTTCCTATATTTGAAAACACTGCAAAAGAAGTAGAAATTAAAAAGAATGACGATAGTAATTTGAACCCAAAATACAAAATAGATAATTTTGTTGTTGGTCAGTCAAACAGAATAGCTCATGCTGCAGCACTTGCAATAATACAAAACCCAGGACAGATATATAATCCCTTTTTTATATATGGAGGGGTAGGGCTGGGTAAAACTCATCTTATGCAAGCAATAGGAAACTCTCTTGCTAAATCAAATAATGCAAATGTACTTTATATAAGCAGTGAAGCTTTTTTAAATGAACTTGTAGATGCAATTCAAAGAGGAAAAACAGATAATTTTAGAAAGAAATACAGGGAAAGAGATGTACTTATTATAGACGATATACAGTTTATTTCAGGAAAACAAAGGACTCAAGAAGAATTTTTTCATATATTCAATACTCTTCAACAAGCAAATAAACAAATAATTCTTGCGTCCGATAGACCTCCAAAAGATATACAAAATTTAGAGGAGAGACTAGTTTCAAGGTTTGAAGGAGGTATGGTAGCAGACATAGAGATGCCAGATGAAGAAACAAGACTAGCAATTTTAAAGAAAAAATGTGAAGAAAAAAACTTTTTAATAGATGAAGATATAGTAAAACTTATAGCAGATGGTAATGCTTCAAATATAAGAGAACTTGAAGGATTATTAACAAAGCTAATAGCAAATCAAAATATAATTGGAAAAACACTAAATAAAGAAGAGGCTGCCAAGATAATAGGAGTGTCATTCAAGAAAAAAACAAGGAGACTTAAACCTCAAGATGTTATAAACATAATATGTGAAAGGTTTGGTGTATCTCAAAAAGAAATAAAAGGACAAAAAAGAACAAGTTCAATTGTTCTTCCAAGACAGGTAGCAATGTATATATTAAGAACAGAATTGAATTTATCTCTCATAGAAGTAGCCAATATAATAAGAAGAAAAGATCATACTACAGTTATACATGCTGTGGATAAAATAGAAAATATGATTTCTTCAAATACAGAATTAAAGCATCAAATTAATGAAATCAGAGACAATTTAAGATAAACATTTATGTGAATTTATGTGAATAACTTGTAGATAATTTGCTGATAAAAATATTTTAATTGTGAAAAACTAAAAAATAATATTCACATAATATGAACATCAAATTTACATTATGCACAAATAAAAATATTGTATTTAAGGCATAAAAAAAATAAAATAATGAAAAAATCCATTAGATATAATAGAAATAAAAAAATAAACATGTTTTTCACATATAAAACTATTTATAACTAAAGGTAAAAACATATTTATTATACCTTTATGAACAATATATATATAATAGGGAATAATTAATTTTATATAACAATAATAATATTATTATGGAGATTAGAGTTGTAAGACAAAATTTTATAGATTCTCTTAATTTTATAAATAAGATATCTGTATCGAAAACTGGAGTTGCAATTCTATCAAATGTACTCATAGAAGCAACATCAGGAAAAGTTAAGCTTACAAGTACTAATTTAGAAGAAACTATAATTGCAGTATGTGGAGCTGAAGTATTAAAAGAAGGATTAACAACTGTTAATTTAAGAACATTAACTGATTTTATTGTTAATTTAAAATCAGATATAGTAAGTATAGAATTAAAAGAAAATTTACTGAATATATTTGATGATAAGAGTAACATTTCATTAAATACAATTCCTTATGAAGAATTTCCTTCTATTCCTGAAAAGAATGAAGAACCTTTTATTGATATACCTTCTATAGATTTTGCAGATGCAATAGATAAAACTACTTTTTCAACTTCTCAGGATTCATCTAAAGCTATTCTTACAGGTGTATTATTTGAAGTTGATAAAGATATTCACTTAGTTGGTATAGATGGTTTCAGATTATCAAGTATTAATATCGATTTTAAAAACTTTAGATCTAAGGATAAAGAAATATTAGTTATTCCTTCTTCTTCTTTAAATAATATATCTAAGATTGTTAGGGAAATGAATTTATCTAATGATTCTTGTATTCTCTTATCTAAAATAGGTAAAGATAATCAGATTGTTTTTGAAATAGATAATGTAAGTTTTATTACTAGAGTTATTGATGGTAAATATCCTGATTATTCAAAAATAATTCCTAATGATTTTGATAGTAACTTTGTTATAAATACTTCAGATTTTATTGATTCTGTTAAATTAACAAGTATATTTAAGTTTAAAGATGTTTCTAAAATATACGTTGATATATTACCTAAGGATAAAAATATAAAATTTAATTCATCTCTTGCTGAAATAGGATCTGCTGTATCTAATGTTGATTTAGATGTTATAGATGGTAAGGATAATAGAATTAGTTATAACGCAAAATATATTATGGATTTCCTTACACACTGTAATAGTGATAAAGTTGAAGTAAATGCAATAAATGCAAGTATGAAAAAGGCTACAAAATTTACAGAAGTTGGTAATTCAAAGTATTTTCATCTAATTATGCCAATAATGGATAGATAATTTATTTCATACTTTATCAAATTTGTACTAGTATGCATGTATACTTTTCTTATTATTCTTATCCCTTTTTATGGATATGTTATTTTTTATAATATAAAAGATTATTTGATAATATCCAAATACATTTATATACAAATCTATTAGTAATATTTTTATATTTATTATTAAATGTTTATATATTACTTATTTTTACTTTTATATCCTTAATCTTTTTTTCTAAATATTTATTAATTCTTTTTATTATTTCAGATTTTCTAAGTATAATCTCTGAAGCAAGATTTCCTTCATTAACCTTTATGGTAATAATATCCTTTTTTAGATTGGATAGTTTAAAGTCTGGAATTTCTAAATCACGTAATTCTATGATGAGTTGATTTTTTATTATTTGTGCGGTATCTACTGTTTCCTTAAAGTTACTTGTGGAGATTTTTTTTAGCATTATCTATTTCATCTATAAGAAGTTTTCCATTTTTTTCATATTTTTTTAAAGATTCAAAAACTTCTATAACTTCATTTGTTGATATAGCAGGTCTGCCTGCAAAAAAAGTAATTTCTTCTCTTCTTAAATCTACATTTAATCTTGATTTATTTATAATGTTAAGAGGTTTTACTACATACATTATATTTTTTGACATACAATTGTCACACATTATGTATGTAACTATTACATTATCATTTTCCTGATCAATGATTTCTGCTTTATCTTTATTATAAAATGCTCCACATTTATCACAAAATGAAGGTATAAGATCAATTATTTCCATTATTTGTGAATTTTTTGTTTTTCTTTTTTCTTTAGTTTTCATTGATACTTATATTATACTATACAATTTCAAGACTTAGATTTTTCTGTTATAAATATTACTGTTAAAAACATTAAAAATATTAATATAGCAAGTACTAGTGCCTTATGAAATCCTGTAATGAGTAATGCAAGAATTCCAAGTACTGATGTAATACTATATTCTACAAGTGCAATTGTTTTTTGAGAATATCCTAAGGATATTAATCTATGATGAAGGTGTCTTTTGTCATTTATTTTCATAAGAGATACTATGCTCTTAGGTTTTTCCTCCTTTATTCTTGTTATTATTACCCATATTGCGTCTATTATAGGTATTGCGAGAACTAGTATTGTTGATGCTAGTTTTGCCCCTGAGTATATTGCTAGTACAGCAATAATAAATCCATATACGCTTTTTCCTGTAGATCCAGAGAAAATTTTTGATGGATAAAAATTATAAAATAAAAGTCCAAGCATTAATCCTGCAAATACAAAACCCATGATTGCTGTATAGTGAGTTTGAAATCTTATTGAAAGTAGAGCTATTATGATGGCGGCTATAGATATATTACCCTCAGCTAATCCATCACTGCCCGCCATCCACTTTACTGCATTTATTACAAATAGAATCCATATAAAAGTAATAATTATAGGTATAATGGATATTCTATTTCCTATTATGGAAATGTTTAATATGTTTAAATTTAATATCCCCCCTAAAGGATTGGATAATATATTTATATTTATTCCAGAAAATATGACAATGAGGGTTGCAATTGCTTGCATTATTATTTGAAACAGAGCAGATATATCAAAGATATCATCGACTATTCCTGTTATAAACAGAATGGATACTCCAATAATAAAGGAAATAAGCTCTTTTGATATTGGGATGTAAGCAAGTATTATAAATATAAAAGGGAAAATGACTGCTGCTCCTCCAAGTTTTAACTTAGGGATTTCATGAATTCTTCTTTGCGCTGTGGGATCTTTTCTCTGTGATCCCGGAAGATCAATTATATTTAATTTTTTTGCAATAATACCAATAATTGGTGTTGTAAGTAGAGATATAATAAATGATCCTATAAAAAGAGGTAAATATGCAATATATTTTGTGTAATTTCCAGATAAAAGATGTCCTATCATACAGATAACTGTATTAATTTATATAAAAGGATCATTAAAAATATATTTATAATAAAATTCATTACTATTATAAAAAAAGCTACCTGTTTAATTTTATAATATGTTTTGTAATAGATAGTAATAGATATTATAAAAAATGTTAGAGCTATTATTATTAGTGAAAATAGGTCGTTTTTGTTTTGTACTATGAATGTTCCATGTTTTGGATAGAGGGGTATATTCTGAGGAATTACAGTATAAAACTTTTCAATTAAATACCCCATTATTCCTATAATTGAAGTTGATACTATGATATAAAACCATATAGTAAAATGGCTCCATATGGACAGATAGCGTATATTTTTCCCTAGAAAATCTGTTTTGTTCTTTAGAATATAATATAAGTTTCCTTTCGGATTTCCTACTCCAAGAGGAATTTGATTTTCTTCCATAGAGATTGATTTTATCAAAGATTTAAAATTTATAACAAGTAATACTATTTTTAAGGAATATTGTTATTTAATATTTATTTAAAAATGCATTTAATTTTTTTGCTTCCACTTTTGAGAATAATTTACTGTGAGAATGAGATTTTCTTGTACCTATTGTGAATATTTTAACATTAAGGTGTTCTTTACCGAGAGATAAATAATGTAGATCACTTGCTAAGTCTAACTTTTCCTCCTCTGTCATTAATTCTTCTAAACCTAAGTTTTTTATTATTTGTGTATCTTTCATTTCATATCATTCTATAATAATTTTTTTTATTATTACAACCAATTTATATTGTTAACTTTTTTATTAAAGAATAATTAAATTTATTAATTTCAATATTTAAAAATTTCTTTATAAAATTTGCCATGCATAGCAAATTTTTTTGAAATATTCTTTCATGGAGCCCTTAAGACTGAATCGTGCCGTTTGCTATGGGAGGCAAATTTTTATCTTAAAATAAATTTCTTGATTTTTTATCATAGAAAATTATAAGATAATAATAATTATGAAATTTTATGATGTATCTTTACTCTTGGATAATGCTACCCCAATATATCCAAATAACCCCCAATTTTCTTTAAATAGAGTTAACTCTATACCAAAAGATACTTCTAATGTTTCCTCTATTCAGATGGGATCTCATTTTGGGACACATATAGACGCACCTAGACATTTTGATAATAATGCTACTTCCATAGATCAAATTTATCCAGATAGGTTTATAGGTGAATGTAACGTTGTTGATTTGACCTCTGAGGATGAGGCAGTAACAGTTGATGCTTTGAAGAATAAAAATATAACAAAAGATATTCTTGTTCTTAAAACTAAAAATTCTGTTTATGGATACACTAATTTTAATGAAAACTTCATATATATTTCCGATGATGCAGCAGAGTATATAAAAGATTTAGGTGTTAGATTTGTTGCAACCGATGGTTATTCTGTAAAAAAATTTAGGACACCTGATTTTGTACATAAATATTTTTTTAAAAATGATATAGTTATTGCCGAAGGACTAAACTTAATTAATGTGCAGGAAGATGAGTACTTGTTAATCGCTCTTCCGTTGAAAATTAAAGATGGAGATGCTTCTCCTGCAAGAATAATTTTAATAAAGGATTTTTCATATGGAAAATAATAAAAGTATCGGGATTGTTGGTCTTGGGAAAATGGGTCTTAATATAGCACTACATTTAAAAGATGAGGGTATTAATGTAATAGGATTTAATAGGTCTCCTGAAGGTAGGGATAAGGCAAAATCACAAGGATTGGACACTGCTTCTTCTGTTTCTGAACTTATTGAAAAAGTAAGAAACAATAGGGCAATTATCTGGATTATGGTTCCTGCTGGTGCACCTGTTGATGAAGTGTTATTTGGTTCTGATGAAAATATTTCAAAATATTTGAAAGAAGGAGATATTGTTATTGATGGAGGAAATTCTTATTATAAAGATACTCTCGCAAGATACAAAAAATTAGAAGAAAGAGGAATCCATTATATGGATTGTGGAACTTCTGGTGGTATGTCTGGCGCTAGAAATGGAGCATGTCTTATGATTGGAGGGAAAAAATCTATTTTTGAAGAAATTGAATGGGTCTTTTCTTCAATAGCTCAAAAAGAAGGTTATTTTTATGTAGGTCCATCTGGATCAGGAAATTATGTAAAAATGATACATAATGCTATAGAGTATGGGATGATGCAGGCTATTGCAGAAGGTATTGATCTTATAAAAAATGGAGCTTACCCAGATGTTGATATGGAAGGATTACTTCATGTTTGGAATAATGGAAGTATTATAGAGTCATATCTTACTTCTGTTTTAGAAAAACAATTAAGAGAATATCCTAATTTGGATGAAGTAGAAGGTGTTGTTGAAGATAATGGTGAAGGTGCATGGACAATAGGTGAAGCTATAGAAAGAAAGGTTCCTGCCCTTGCAGTTTCTCATGCTTTATTTGAAAGATATGCTTCTCGTAGAAGTAACACAATAGCAAATAAAATGCTTGCTTTAATGAGAAATGGATTTGGAGGACATAAGATGGTTTTAAAAAAATAATTATTTTATTTATACTTAAATTATGAAAATATTTTTAGATAGCGCAAATATTGATGAGATAAAAGAATTAGAAAGATTAGGTGTAATTGATGGTATTACAACTAATCCTACTTTAGCATCTGTAACAGGAAAAAAATTTAAAGATTTAGTTGGTGAGATATTCTCTACTTTATCAGATGACAAGATTATTAATTTGGAAGTTATTGCAACAGATTATGACAATATGCTTATTCAGGCTAGAGCTCTTAGTGCTTTAGATAAAAGAGTTGTTGTTAAAATTCCATGTACAGAGGATGGATTGAGGGCTTGTAAAACATTAAGTGGTGAAGGAATTAGAATAAATATAACGTTAGTGTTTTCTGCTATGCAAGCTCTTCTTTGTGCAAATGCAAATGCATATTATGTATCTCCTTTTGTTGGTAGATTAGATGATATTTCCTCTAGCGGTATAAGAACTATAGATGATATTAGAACTATATATGATAATTATGGATATAAAACTCAAATATTATTTGCTAGCGTTAGGTCTTTAGAACATATACTTCAGGCCTCTTTATCAGGAGTTGATATTATTACATCTCCATATAAATTTATTAAGCAGATGTATAATCATCCTCTTACTGATAAGGGGTTAGATCAATTCCTCTCTGATTGGAAAAATGCAAATCAGGAATTTATTGTTTAATTAATAAGGAATTATTATGTTAAAGTATGATAGTAAATATATGTTTTCTCCTAAAATTAAGGAGAAAGCTATAAAAAAGGAAGATTTATTTGATTTTAAAAAGAATGGGTTCAAAGATTCTCTTACCTTTCGTAAGTTAATTTATGATGACACTTCAAAAATTAAAGAAATTGGAAATAGAATTAAATCTAAGTTTAGTACTTATGTTGTTGTAGGTATTGGTGGATCTGATTTGGGTTCAAGAACAATTGAGTCAGCAATTTCTACTAAGAATGGTCTAGAAGTTAAATTTATTGGAGAGAATACAGATCCTGATGAAATAGCTGATTTTTTTAAAGGAATTGATCTTAAAAGTACAATATTTAATATAGTATCAAAGTCAGGAGAAACTGTTGAGATCATTGCTAATTTTCTCTATATAAAAAATATAATTTATTCTTCATTAGGGAATAAGGGGGTATCAGAAAATATAGTTATAACAACAAGTTCTCCCGGGAGTACTTTACACAAGCTGTCCCAAGAATATGATATTAATGTCATTGAAGGGGTTGCAGATGTTGGTGACAGGTTTTCTGTGCTCTCTGTTATAGGTCTTCTTACCGCACATGTTCTTGGGTGTGATATAGATAAGTTTTTGGAAGGAGCAAGGAGTATAGATGACAAAACTAACAGTAATAGTCCTAATGAAAATGATGCATTAATGTTTGCTGAATTGAATTACCTTTCTTTTCAAAATTTAGGGAAAAATATTTCAGTTTTAATGCCATATTCTCAAAATTTAAGAAACTTTGGATTTTGGTATAGACAACTTTGGGCAGAAAGTCTTGGTAAAAAATTATCTAATTCCGGTGATATTGTACATTTTGGATTAACCCCTGTAGCTTCTGTTGGTTCAACTGACCAACATTCTCAAATTCAGTTATATAATGAAGGTCCAAATGATAAGATAATTACTTTCATTGAAGTTGATAAATTTAAGAATGATCTTGAAATTAAAGCTCTTGATAGTTTAGTCTCTTACCTTAACGGCAAAACTTTTTCAGATATTATTCATACGGAAAGACTTGCAACGTCTATATCTTTAATGGAAAATGGTATATCTAATGGTACTTTGCACATAGATGAGATTACTGAATTTTCTTTGGGAGAGTTATTCTATTTTTTTGAGCTTGCAGTTTCATATATAGGGGATTTCGCAAATATCAATACATTTGATCAGCCTGGGGTTGAGAAAGGAAAAGAGTATATGTACTCTATGCTTTTAAAGCCAGGTTTTGAAGAACAGAAAAAACATTTAGATGAAATTATCAATGAAAACATTTGATCTATGCGAAAAAGCATTTGAAGAGAATATCGATTTTATTATTTTTGGTGCAACGGGAGATCTTGCACATAAAAAATTATTTCCTGATCTATATAATCTTGCAAAGGATGCAAAATTTTCTGAGAGAATAAGGATAATTGCTGTTGGTAGAAAAGATTTCACTAAGGATGAATTTCTTTCTACTTTTAATGAATTTATTCCAGAGGAAGATAGGATCTCCTTTTTCTCAAGAATAGAATATTTTAAAGCTGATTTTTCCAATTTAGACGAGATGAAATTATTAGCTGATTACCTTGGTAAAAATTGTAATTCTAGAATTTTTTATTTAGCAGTGCCTCCTGCATTTTATTCTATTATTGCTGAAAATCTAGGAAAGGTTAAATTAAATTATGGATGTTCTAAACATAATGCATTCTCTAGGATTGTTATAGAAAAACCTTTTGGTATTGATCTTAAAAGTTCTCTTGAATTAAATAAAACTATTCTTTCTGTATTTCATGAAGATCAAGTTTATAGAATCGATCACTATTTAGGGAAGGAGCCAGTGGAGAATATTTTTGCATTTAGATTTTCTAATAATATTTTTGAAAATATTTGGAATAATAAATTCATTGATAGTATTCAGGTTATTGCAACAGAAGATATTGGTATTGAAAAAAGAGGAGCTTTTTATGATTCAACAGGTACCCTAATTGATGTTTTTCAAAATCATATTATTCAGATGATCTCTATTCTTACAATGGAGAAACCTACACGGTTTCAAGAATCTTTTATTAGGACAAATAAAACTAATTTAATAAAACAGCTTACAGTTTCTTCTGTTGTGAAAGGTCAGTATGCCGGTTATCATGATGAGCCTAATGTTGCGCCAGATTCAATTATTGATACTTTTATTGCCGCAAAATTAGTTCTACAGTCACCTAAATTTAAAGGGGTTCCCATATATGTAAAAGCAGGTAAGATGTTATCTGAGAAAAAGACTCAAATTGTAGTTATATTTAAGCCTACTATAAGATCTATTTTTGAAGGTGATTTTTCTTCTAATATGTTGTCTTTTCAAATACATCCTTCATTTAATATTGGTCTTAATTTTGCAGGTAAGGTTCCTGGTTTTGACTATACAATAACTAATATGAAAATGAACTACTCTTATGACAATTACTATGGTGAACTAAAAAGTGAGTATGAAAAACTTCTGATTGATTGTATATTAGGCAATCAAATGAATTTTGCAAGAACTGATGAAATTAATGCTTCATGGAAGATTACCGATACTATTAAGGATAAAATAAAAAATATTACACCTATTATATATCCACAAGGATCTACAGGTCCTACTGAGGCAGAAACTATCATTAAATCTGATGGTAGATCTTGGATATATATTTAATATCCTCTAAATATATAGTTCACTAATATATATATATTTGATTTTCTTTATTTTAAATAAAGAAATATTTCTTTATTGGTAATATACTGGTAAAAGTTTGATATATTTATTTGTGTAATATTTATATTGGAAATAATGTCATTTATGTATACCACTCCTGTAAATTGTGTATTTTGTGTGGAATCAAGTGTCTGGAGGATATTTTGTGATAGTGTAGAGATACTTCCATTAGGAATATCTTTTATTGTTAAATTTGTTGTGTAGTCGTTCTTTTTTACTATGCTCCCATTGTAAACTTCTACTAGGGATATTTTTGTAACTGTTCCTGATATTGTAGGTTTATTATTATTTGATATATATATTATTGCATATTTTTTCTCTCCACTTAAGTATGTATAGACTAAGTTCCCATTATTTTTTATAGCGGTAATATCATTTTTTATAGTGAATATTGCCTCACTATCTATGCTTGAAAGTCCTCTTAGTATTTTGACATGACTTTTCAAAAATATTGCCCCATTTAAATTCCTAGATAAGTCTTCAGAAGTAACTTCTTTTATCTTTGTTAATATATTTGTATTATTTTGGCTTAAATTGATAGCATAAAGAGAATTTAATTTTTGTTTTACACTTTCTGTCCTTAATAGTGACAGGTTTAGGTTTTCTGTCTCATAGAGCAGATTTGGAGTATTTCTTATTTGAGGTATGTATTTATTTAAAAAATTTAGTATACCCATATAACTGATTTCCGTATTTATTTCTTTTTGGGTTTGACTGTTTTCTGAAATAGCGTTTGATATGTTTCCTTTACTTATAAAATACTGTTGTTTTGTAATACCATTTCCTATCAAGTATGAATTTATATAGAATACAAATAAAGGAGTAATTATTACTATGTATATAATAAAAAATAAGATAAATCTTATTAATAATTTTTTTCTGCGAATTCTTACTCGGGATTTTTGTGTATCCTTTCCAAAAAGTTCTTTATTCAAGTACTCATTTTTTAGATAAGTTTTTTTGATTTTATCAAAATCTGATAAGTTTAGATTTTTGTTTAGAGGAGACAATTCTTTTTTCACATTTTTTGTTAAAACAGGAGAGACATCTATAGTTTTTTTATTAAGAGATTCTAATTTTTCCTGGATCGTCCTATCAAGTCCATTTTCAAATCTTGTTTTTGGTACCCATTCAGGGGGGAGGTTAGATATTGTTTTTATTCGATCTTCTCTAGTAGGTGAATTATTCTCTTGTCCTTCATGCTTTTCAACTTTTATTCCCGTGATGTCAGATACCCTAAAACATAGTGATATATTTGAAATATCTTCTTTGTCAGATAAATAATACTCTCCGTTATTATTTGTAAACAGTAGAGGAATTATTCCTGACACTGCATCATCGATATATATATAATGGAAGAATTCATGTTCTTTATCTATTTTTATTATGCTCTCTTTTTTTATTGAATTCACAATTTGATTGATTGGGTTTTCTATGAAATCATTCATGTCTTCTCCATATATCTCCCCTACTTTTACAAGTACACCCCCAAAGCTTTTTATATTTGTTATTGCAAAATTGTATATATGATTGGATAATTCTGAAAAATCTTCATTTCCATTTTTATTTATATTTATTGCTACGCATATCTTTGCATTTCTATCTCTTGAAATTTTTATAAAATTTTCTATAGAGTTGAGTCGTTTTTTCAGGTTGTCATCCTCAGGGATAAAGAAATTTCCTAAGAAAATAGAAAAATTTATTTTAGGTAGACTCTCTTCAAAATTATTTACAGAATCAACATCTATCATTTTTATTTCACCTTTTTGAAATTGAGATTCTTCTTTTAACCTTCTTATTACAGATATTTTATTTTTTGAAAAAGAGTCTATTATTATTACATTACCTCCATTTGATATTATGTTTTTTGCAATTCTCTCTCCAAAGAAATTTGCCCCCCAATATATTAAGGTTGTTGGTAATATCTTTTTAAATGTTACTATTCTTTGTTTTTCCATTATTATTTATATTATCTGTATATATGTATTGTATCCTTTTACTATTTGGAAGTTTATATATGCAATATTAATAGAGTTGCTATTAATACTGACTTTATGTAATCCTGGTTGTAATATTTTTAGTAGAGATTCCCCATAAAATGTATTTGTATTATCTAATACAAAAGAAGAATTTATATCTGATGAAAGATTAACTATCTCTTGTGAAGTAGCACTCTTTTTATAATAGATAATATATCCATACGATTTTTTGTTTGTAGAAGTTGTCCATTGGATAAATGTTTTAGGGGAGGAAACTTCTGTGAGGATATCTTTATTGAAAACTCTTTCTCCTGAATAATAAAGGGATATTTGATTATTTCCTGGTGCAATATTATTTACCTCCTCAGGAGAATTCCCTTTATTTATTCCATTAATGTAGACTGTCATTGGTAAGTTAGTTTTTATCTCTATATTAGAGTTAAATTTTTGTGGAGTATAAAATTTTTCAAGAATAAATGGTTCAAATATAGTTATTAAAACTGAAAATAAAATTGCTATGGTTATTTTAGGCAGGGAGGCATTCATTTTAATAGATTATACAGAGGATAAGATTCATTGACAAGTTTATTTTTACATGCACATCTTGACAAGAAAAATATGGGATGATAATATTGTTAGCAAATTATATTATGCTCTGCTAGTTTTCATGACTCCAAGGCAGGAAAAAATTTTAAAATCTATAATACTTGAATTTATGAAAACAGCTCAGCCTGTTGGTTCTCTTGTTGTTGGGGAGAGATATAAGATAAAGGCATCTCCTGCAACGATAAGGAATGATATGTCTGATCTCATAAAATTAGGCTTTTTGGAAAAAGAAAATTTTTCATCAGGTAGAGTTCCTACTGTAGTTGGTCTTAGGTATTTTCTCGAGAATATACTTTTAGAACATGACTTGAACTATACGGAGGAGATGCTTATAAGAGAGGAGCTTAATAGGGAAAAATTTCAGAGAGATAGATTGCTCAGAAGGTGTGTAGAGCTTCTAGCTTCAAAACTGAAATATATTGCAGTTGCAATTGCTTCAGATTCTATTTATTACGCTGGAATTTCTGAAATTTTAGATTATGTGGAATTTGAAGATCTTTCTATTTTAAAAAATCTTCTTTCTGTAATTGAAAATTATAGTATTCTTGAAAGTATTTTTGATAAAGGGTCTGTTGCGGATGGAGATGTAAAAATTCTTATAGGAGAGGAATCTGGTTTTTCTAGTTTCGCAAAAAGCTCAATAGTATTTTCAGGGTTTAGGCTACATAGAGGAGAACAAGGATATATTGCTGTTATTGGTCCATTTAGAATGCATTACGAAAAAGTCCTTCCTCTTGTAAGGTATGTTAGAAATACTATAGAAGAAGCAGTTGCTGGGTGGTAATTTTATAGTTTATTTATAGGATATATTATGGAAACACAAAAAAAACATAAAAAAAAGAATAATAATGAGTTAAAAAAAGAGAGTTCAGATGTTTCTTTTATAAAAGAAGAAATGGTTAAAACTCTAGATGATAAGGAAAAGGAGATTGCGGATCTAAAGAAAATTATTGAGGATAAGGATAAAGAAAAGGATGATTTAAATACTTCCTATCAGAACGCATTATCTTCTCTTAAGAATGCTCTTTCAGATTACCAAAATCTTAAAAAGCGAGTAGAAGTTGATAAGTCAAATGCTCAAAGCATGTCTGACAGTATTATATTAAGGCAATTTTTAGATATAGTTGACGATATTAACCTATATGTTGCTCATATGGAGAAAAATGGAGAATCTTCTCCTTTTATGGAAGGAATAAGAAACATTTATTCAAAATGTATGGATATTGTTAAATCTCAAGGTTTAGAAGTTCAAAATGTTAAAGTTGGAGATAATTATTCTCCTTTAGATAGTGAAGTTGTCGGTACTGTCGTTGGAGATGAAGATAATAAAGTTACTGAAATTGTAAGGGTTGGTTATTTAAAAAATGGTAAAGTTATAAGACCTGTAAGGGTTATTGTATCGAAGAAACAAATTTAATTTTATTTTAGTTATTATAAATTTATGTCAAAAATAATAGGAATTGATTTAGGAACAACAAATAGCGCGGTCGCTTTTATGGAGGGAGGTTCTCCTTCTGTTATCCCAAATAGCGAAGGAGCAAGAACAACCCCTTCTGTGGTAGCAATACTTCCAGATAAATCTAGGGCAGTGGGTATTAGCGCAAAAAATCAAATGGTTTTAAATCCAAAAGAGACTTTTTATTCAATTAAAAGGCTGATTGGTAGGAATTTTAGTGATCCTGAAGTGCAAAGAGATTTAAAAGTTTTTCCTTTTGAAATTAGGAAATCTTCTTCAGGTGGAGTTGAAGTTCATTTTGGTGATGAATGGTTAGCTCCTGAGGCTATTTCTGCTATGGTTCTTTCTAAACTAAAAACTGATGCAGAGAGTTTCCTTGGGGAGAAAGTTACTGAAGCTGTTATTACAGTTCCTGCGTATTTTGATGATTCTCAGAGACAGGCAACCAAGAATGCAGGAAAAATTGCAGGTTTGGATGTTAAAAGGATAATTAATGAGCCAACTGCAGCTGCTCTAGCTTATGGTTTTGATAAGAAAGGTGAGCAGACAGTTGTTGTTTATGATCTTGGTGGAGGGACTTTTGATGTTTCTGTTCTTGAGCTTGGGGATGGAATTTTTGAAGTTATTGCAACAAATGGAGATACTCATCTTGGAGGAGATGATTTTGATAGGCGAATTATTGACTATATCGCAGATGAGTTTAAAAAAACAAATGGAGTAGATCTCAGATCTGACTCTGCTGCTTTGCAAAGATTGAAAGAAGCTGCAGAGAAAGCTAAGATAGAATTATCTTCTACCGCTCAGACACAAATAAATCTTCCGTTTATTACAGCAGATTCTTCTGGCCCTAAGCATTTAAACATGACAATGACTAAGGCTCAACTTGAAAAATTGGTTAAAGATTTGATTGATAACACGATTGAGCCTCTGAAAAAAGCTTTGGCAGATGCAAAGAAACAAGTATCTGATATTCATGAGGTAATACTTGTTGGTGGTATGACAAGAATGCCTGCTGTTGTTGAAGCTGTAAAGAAATTTTTTGGAAAGGAACCAAATAAGAGTGTAAATCCAGATGAAGTTGTTGCCGTTGGCGCAGCTGTTCAGGGAGGAGTTTTAGCAGGTGATGTAAGAGATGTAACTCTACTTGATGTTACTCCTTTATCTTTAGGGATTGAAACTCTTGGTGGTGTTTGCACAAAGCTTGTTGAAAGGAATTCTACTATTCCTATTCAAAAGAAGCAAACATTTACAACTGCAGCTGATAATCAAACTTCTGTTGAAATTCATATTTTACAGGGGGAGAGAGAAATGGCGGCAGATAATAAAACTTTAGGAAGATTTATTCTGGATGGTATTCCACCACAGAGAAGAGGAATACCTCAGATAGAAGTTGCTTTTGATATTGATGCAAATGGGATACTGAAAGTTAGTGCACAAGATAAGACTTCTGGTAAGCAACAGCATATAACTATTACAGCAAACACTTCTTTGTCAGAAGATGAAATAGAAAGGATGGTTAATGAGGCTAAGGAGCATGAGGCTGAAGATAAAAAGAAAAAAGAGAAGATTGATATGAAAAATACTGCTGATACTGCTGTCTTTTCTGCTGAAAAATTCCTTGAAGAAAATAAGGAGAAAATTCCACAGGATAAACAGGATGCTCTCTCTCAAAAATTGCAATCAATTAAGGATATAATATCTCAAGAGGATTTTGATGAAAGTGCCCTTAAGAGTGCTTTATCAGATATGGACAATGTTATGCAGGATGTTATAAGTTCAATTCCTCAAGGAGGAGATACAAATCCAACAGATGGTGTAAATCCAAATGAAGGTGGAAATCAAGATAATGGATCCCAAAATCCTGGAGGAGATGAGACAAACCCAGGCTCTGGTGATGGAGTTAAGGAAGGAGAAGTCGTTAACTAAATTATATCTGGGTATATAAAGAAAAAGGCTGTGAAAAATTCACAGCCTTTATTATTTGTAATATAGTATTACACCCTTCTTACTATTTTTTTTAATTGTGTAAGGTTACTCTTTGGATTATGTCCTTTATATATTCCGCTTGATATTGCAAATTCAGATACATTTAATTTTGCGCATTGTGATATATTTCGAAGATTCACTCCTCCATCAATTTCTATATTTTTAGTATATTTTGATAAATATTTTATTTTATTCAATGCTTCTTTATGAAATTTTTGTCCAGTTTTCCCTATAGGAACAGACATAACCAATACCCCGTTGACCTTTTTTAACATTGGGATTACCTGTTCTGCAGAGGTTGTAATATCAATTGCTACATATACATCCCACAAGCCTCTTACTTTTTCAATTTCTGAGTTTATGCTGGGTATTTCTGAGTGTATAATTATTTTGTATGGTTTAATCTTTCTTACTTCCACTATATATTCAGAAGGTTTTTTCACCATGAGGTGTAGTTCATATTTCACTTCGGGTATCATTGGAATCTCATGTATTGGTATTGATCTTTCAGGGGTAATGGTACTATCCATGATATCAATATGAAATTTTTTAGAATCATTTTTTAGTAGATCTATTTTACTTTTTACTTCATCAAGTGTAGTTTCTAATATTGCGGGAATTATTAACATATATTATCTATTTCTTTAATTCTTCTGGTATGCCTTTCTTCATCAGAGAATGGAGTATTTAAAAATGTTGTAATTATATCCTTATATATATCGCTCTTTCCTTCGTATTCCGCTGCCATAACTAATATATTTGCATCATTGTGCATTTTTGCTCTCATGGCTTGAAATGTGTCATGACAAAGTGCTGCACGAATGCCTTTAAATTTATTTGCTGTTATATCCATCCCTATGCCTGTATCACATATCAATACCCCTGTGTTGCTGTTATTTTGAAGTACCCTTTCTGCAACTAATTTTGCAAAATTTGGATAATCGTCAGCGGGGTCGAATGTGTGGGGACCTAAGTCTTCATATTCTTTTTGTGCTTCGTCAAGGAACTTTGTAATCTTATTTTTTAATTCAAACCCTGCATGGTCAGATGCTATATATATCATATTATCTAGTAGGATAGCATATGATTATTTATAAATACAGTAAATGTTTTATATATTGAATGTTTATACATTTGGAAATATAATAAATACAGTTTAATATGCATAAAGTAAAAATTTTTAAAGTTAATACTATTAAAGAGGAAGGTACACATGATAATGCTGGTTTAAGAAGAAAACTTCTTGATGGCATGACTTTGAATAACTTGAACCTTGATATTTTTGCAATTGATTATTTAGAACCAGGCAAATACTTTGATTGGCATGAGCATATAGATATGGATGAGTTTGCATTGGTACTAGAAGGAGAAGGGGAGGTTTTGTATGGAGATAGTGGAGAAAAAGAAGTGTACAAGAGTGGAGATGTTATTGTGATTCCCCCTAATACTTATCATAGAATCGAAGCTTATGGTGGGTCTCTTAATAGAATGATATTTTTCAGAATAAAACATCCTCCTAAATAATTCTCCAATTTGTTATGGACTTTGGATCTTCTCCGTATTGGTCAATATATTTTTCGAACTCTTCAAGTATTTTTTCGTATTTACTTTTTAATCTGTTTCCAATTTCTTTTACTTTAGGGTTTTGTTTTTCTAATATATCAATTACTTGTATTGCTATCTGGTATCTACTTGTATGATTTCTTACATGCATATCAAATGGAGTAGTAGTTGTTCCTTCTTCCATGTATCCATTTATATTAAATCTAGAATTATTGCGCCTATCAAATAGTAGTTGTTTTATCGCAGAAACATATCCAATAAAATTCATTATGACTGGCTTATCCTTTGTAAATATTTCTTCGAATTCTTCTTCTGTTGCTCCATTTGAGTATATTGATGGCGGTTCAAGTACAAGAAGACTTGATACATTTACTACTCTAACCTTTATGAATGGAGCATCTTGCTTCAATATTTCCACGGAGGCAAGTATCTCCTCAGTTGTGTAATCCCCAATTCCTGTAAGTACAATATCTGCGTTTCCTTCATCTTCATTTCCTGCCCATTTCCATATAGCCATTCCTTTTTCAAATTGTTCCTCTATTTCTTTCCCTGTAAGTAGGTTTGGTCTTTCATCCTTTCCCGCAACAATAATATTTATTTTATTTTTGACTTTTAAACATTGATCCAGTGTGTATAGTGTAAAATTAGGGTCAGGAGGTAAAAATATATTTACTATTTTATTTTTTTTGTTTAGTAAATTGTTTACAAATCCTGGAGATTGGTGAGAGTATCCGTTATGCTCTTGTCGCCAGCTTAGAGATGTTAAAAAATAATTCATAGATGAGACTGGCTTTCTCCATGGAATTTCCAATGATATTTTTAAAAATTTTGCATACTGATTAACCATGCTATCTATAATTGGCATAAATGCTTCATAGCTTGGAAATATCCCATGTCTTCCTGTAAGGATATATCCTTGTAGTAAACCTTGGCATACATGTTCTGATAATATTTCTATAACTCTCCCATCTGGCGAGATAAAGTCATCATAAGATTTAGTTGGATACATATAGCATCTATCTGTGACTTCAAATATACTTCCTAGTTTATTCGATAATAGTTCATCTGGAGAAAAGATTCTGATATTCTTGGTGTTCTCATTTTGTTCTATGGTATCTCGTAGGTATTCTCCTGACCTTTCCAACCCACTGGTATGGAGTTCTCCTCTTTGTTCAAATTTAAAATAATAATTAGATATATCGGGTAATATTAACTCTTTTCGAATATCTCCTGCAAATGCATGGATATTTTTACCAAGCCTTTTATCTCCCTTTGGACAAATGTCTAATACCTCTTCTATTATCTTGCCATTTTGGTTTATTAGCTCATGTATATTGTATGATTTGAGCCAATTTTCTACATTTTTTAAATGCATAGGATTCGTTTTAGGATCCATAACTGGTACCTGGTGAGATCTAAACGACCCTTCTATTCTTTTTCCATCAAGGTCTTTTATTCCTCCCATTCCTTTTGGAGTTTTCATAATAATCATTGGCCATCTTAGTAGTACATTTGATTTTGATGACCTTGCTGTTTCTTGGATAAGTTTTATTCTTTGGTACGCCCAGTCCATTGCAGAATAAATGTCTGCATCTATGTCTGTGTCATCTGCTATGTGTACGTCATAACCAAGACCATTAAAGTAGTTTGTTAATTCTGAATTCCCCATTGTTCCCAATATTGTTGGTGTTGATATTTTGTATCCATTGAGATGTAATATTGGTAAAACTGCACCTGAAGATATCGGGTTTATAAACTTATTCCCTTGCCATGAGGCTGACAAAGGTCCTGTTTCTGCTTCTCCATCTCCAATAATGCACGCTACGATAAGGTCAGGATTATCTAAGGCTGCTCCATATGCAATTGCAAGCGAGTACCCTAATTCTCCTCCTTCATTAATTACGCTTGGTAGGGCAGGGTCAAGGTGACTTGGAAAACCTCCTGGCCAACTAAAACCTTTAATTAACCATGATATCCCATTATAATCCATTGTTAATTTGTCAAAATATTCGCTTAAAGTTCCTTCTATATATAAATTTGCCCTATTTGCAGGTGATCCATGACCTGGTCCTGTAATAAGCAATATATTTGCATTAAATTCATTAATAATTCTATTAAGGTGAGCATAAATTAAATTAATGCCCGGGCAAGTTCCCCAATGCCCTAATAGCCTATCTTTTATGTGTGATGGCTCAAGAGGTTTTTCTAATAAAAAATTGTCTTTTAAATATAATTGGGCTGCTGCGAGGTAATCTACTATTCTTCTATATTTTGATATGGAATTTAGTTTTTCTCCATACTCTCTTCTTGTATCTCTAACGCTTTCAGGTCTTTTGGTTACATTTGTAAAACTTTTCATTTTTCACTTTTAGGTTATTCCAAAATAATTTTACTGTCAACACAGTATATCCCACTACCCTTATTTAGTATTATTGCCGGGTTTATATCTATTTGAGATATTTCAGGGTATTCTTGTGAGATATTTGAAACTGTAATTATTAAATCCACAAGTTTATCAATATCCTTTGGTTTATCTCCTCTATACCCTCGCAGTAGGTAAGACGCTTTAGTTTCATTAATCATTTGCAATACATTTCTTTTTGATATAGGGGATAGTCTTGTAGATATGTCTTTAAAAAGTTGAGTATATACACCTCCCATTCCAAATAATATTAGGTTTCCTATATTTGCATGTTTTACCATCCCAACTATTACATTTACTCCTCCTAGTATCTGCTTTTGTATTATTATAGAAGCATTATTATCATTTATTTTTTGTAGAGAACTATATATTATCTTATAGGCATATTCTAACTCATTATAGTTATTTATATCTGTAATTACTGCATTAACATCTGATTTATGTAATATCTTTTCTGATGATAATTTCATTACCACTGGGTATCCTATCTTTTGTGATGCATTATTAGCTTCTTCAAGACTCTTTATTTGTATTACTTGTGGAGTAGGTATTCCTACATTTTTTAAAATGCTATCTGCACTATATGGATCAAGTACCTTGGTATCTTTAAAATGTTGGAATATTTCTAATATGGTGTTAGACCTTGTTGTATCTTGAGGTTGCTCAATATTTTCCTCTTTAGCATTTTCTTTATACTGTGTATATTTATATAGTTTATGTATTGTATATACTGCCTGTTCTGGAAATGGAAAATTAGGGATTCTGGCCTGGTCCAGTATTTGAATTCCTTTCTGTACAGAATATCCACCTATGAAGGATACGAATATATTCTTATTTATTTCTTTTGACAATTTAGATATGCTCTCCGCAGTTTTCTCTACTTGTGTCGTAATCTGGGGTGTCAGGATTACAATAATATTGTCTACATTCTTATCTTTCCCTATAATTTTTATCGCATTAGAGTATCTATCTTCCTGCGCATCTCCTATTAAATCTATTGGATTATGAACATTTGATTGTTCAGGAAGAATCTTTTTTAGATTGTTCTGTGTTTCATCTTCTAAAGAAGCAAGTTCCATGTTCTCCTGCATTAGTGTATCTGTTGTAATTACGGCTGGTCCGCCTGCATTTGTAATAATTGCAGTTTTGTTACCTTTAGGTAATGTATTAGAGAATGATAATGTTTTTATTACATTAAACATTTTTTCTAGGCTATCGACTTCAATCATTCCTGTTTGTTTAAATAATGTTGATAGAAGTATGTGGTCTGTAGCCATTGATCCTGAATGTGACATCATGATACTCCCTATTTTTTTTGATTTTCCTGGCATCAAGACAACTATAGGATTTTTTTGAGTAATCTTTTCTGCGATTTTTCTTAATATTTTTCCATCCTTTAAACTTTCTAAATAGATAGCAACGATTTCTCCTTCCTTTGTATCTTCTATAAAATCGTTCTCACTAAAATCTGCTTTATTTCCAATTGATACAAATCTTGAGAATCCAATATTATTTTCTCTTGCCCAATCAAGCATTGATGTCGCAACTGCCCCTGATTGTGACAGTAAATATATATTCCCTAGTAGTGGAGCTGATTGCTCTGATGCAAATGTTGCGTTTAGTTTATTTTTACTAGATATTATCCCTAGAGAATTGGGTCCAACTATCCTTAAATTTCCTTCCTTTGCTATATTAATGAGTTCTTCTTCTCTAATTCTTCCCCCTTCTCCTGATTCTTTAAAACCAGAGGATATGATAATAGCATTTTTTACATGTGCCTGGGCGCATTCCCTTACAACTTTATTGACTATATTTGCCGGAATTACAATTATAGCGTCATCAATAATTTCCTCTATATCTAATATGGATCTATATACTTTATGACCTAATATATTGTCGTATTTTATATTTACTGGGAATATTTTTCCTTCAAAACCGTAATCCAATATATTTTTTAATATGCTATATCCTAACTTATTGGGATTTAAACTTGCACCAATTACTGCAACCGATGAAGGGTTAAATAGAGTATCCATTAAATTTGAAACTATCCTCAATGTTATACCTCTATTAAAAATACTTGTCAATTTTTGAATATCTTCTATTGAAGATATGGCTTATCTTGTGTATAATAACAGGAATAATTATGACTAAAAGAACATATCAGCCTAAAAAATTAAAAACTTTGAGAAAATTTGGTTTCAGATCTAGAATGTCTTCTCATTCTGGAAGGGCAACTATATCAAGAAGGCGTAGTAAAGGTAGATCTTCTTTGTCTGTTTCTGATATATTTCGAAAGATTGGGAAAAAACCTAGGAATAAGATAAGATAATTACGAGGAGTAATGCTTCCAAGAATAAATAGATTAAGAAGAGACTTTGAAAGGGTCTATAAGGGGAAAGATAGAGTATCATGTGAATACTTTTTAATGTTTTTTTCTCCTAATGAAAAAATTTATTCTAGATTTGGTTTTGTTGTAAAGAAAAAAGTAGGGAAAGCCTATTTTAGAAATAAGCTAAAGAGAAGGTTTCGATTTGTAATACGAGAAATTATTGGAGATATAAAAGTTGGGTATGATATAATTTTTGTTTTAAATCCTAATTATAGTAATTGGAAGGGTGTGGAATATAAAGATATTAATAATAGTATTAAATTGATGCTTGATAAGGCAAAATTATTATGAGTTTTTTTCATTTTTTTGGTTTTATATTTGGATTTATCTGGAATGATATTTTCTTTCATCCTATTTTAAATATATTAGTTCTTTTATATAAAGTTTCTGGTGGAAATTTTGGAATTGCCGTTATTCTTATTACTGTACTATTTAGACTCGCTTTGTGGCCAATGCAGGCAGGTCAAATAAAAGCTTCAAGGAATATGGCAAAAGTTCAGCCTAAACTTAAAGAAATTCAGGAAAAATATAAAGGAGACCTCACTAAGCTTAGGGAAGAACAGATGAAGCTTTTTAAAGAAGAAGGTGTTAATCCTACAGGAAACTGTTTATCCTTAATAGTGCAAATTCCTTTTTTATATGCAATTTATGCCGCTATCATAATGATGTCAAAAAATGGAGCAATTGCAGTTAATAAGCTGTTGTACCTTCCTTTTCTTAAATATCCTACCTCATATCACTATAATTTAAACATGTTTTTTATTAATGTTGGGAAAGATGCTTTTAATTTTAAAATAGGGGATTATCATATTATTCCATACATTATCCTTGCTATTTTAGTAGGTATCTCTCAATATCTTGTCACAAAAGTGTCTTTACCTAATACTTCGAATGAAGTTGCAAAGGAAGATCTTTCTTTAGAACTCCAGGAAAGTAAAGGGGGAAACAAGAATGCTTTGGAAGCGGATCCAATGGCAATGGGAAATGCTATTTCAAAACAAATGCTCTATATTATGCCTATATTTATAGTTATAATTTCTCTTGGGGTACTCAGCCCTATTCCTGCTGCACTATCTATTTATTGGTTTGTGCAGTCAATGTTTATATATATACAATCTTTGGTTTTATTAAAGGGAAATTGATTTGTTTTTTAAGAATAAATTTTGCCAATCTGTATAGGAGAGTTCTTCAGGTCTTTTCTGATAAAATTCAAATGAAGCTATATTTTTATTGTTCTTCAGTGTTTTTCTTGGGAACATATATGCCTTCTTTAAAAAGTTTTCAAATTCATATGATTCAGTATTAATCTTTTTTAGGTTACATATGTATATAATTTTACTTTCAACTTTTGGTATTGGGTAGAATTTTGTTTTTTGTACCAATCCTAAAGATTTAATTTCATTTGCATATATCTTGAGTGTATTATGCAGTAGGTTTCCTTCATATAAGTACTTATCTGCAACTTCTTTTTGCACTATAAATGTCATATCTGTTGGTCTTGGATCTGTTTTTATAAACTTGGAAATTATATCTTTGGAAATATGATATGGCAATGCTCCAATTACCTTGTAATTTTTTGTATGAAATTGGTCTAAATATGTGTCTATTTTGAAATTTAATATGTTTTCAGTGTATACAGTTATCGATGGATATTTATTTTGTATAAATTGAGATAATTCTTTATCAATTTCTACTACAGATAAATTTTTTGTTTTCTTTAATATCTCATTTGTAATCTGTCCTGTTCCTGGTCCAACTTCAAGTACATAATCATTCTCTTTTAAGTTAGATACAATTTTTTTTATAACATTTTTATCCTTAAGGAAGTTTTGTCCTAGTGACTTTTTAGGTTTTATGTCTATCATTTTCTGTCTTATTTTTAGAATATATTTGGCACAGATATATTAGGGGAGGCAGATGATGATGAGTATATCTGTTTTGTCGATACTGTCTTTTCTAGAGTTTTATATTCAGAGACATTTATAGTTGGAGTTGTTGGTTGTGGAGTAGGAATACTCTTTCCTAAATTTAATAATTTATATGCAACATAGATATTTGCCAATATCACTATGATTGCAATTATTAGTTTTACTAATTCTATTTGATGTGTTGTGAGAAAAGACTTGTCATTCATGATATGTGTAGTTCTAATGTTATTGATGTATTAAGAGCTCCTGAATTTTCAGTTTGGGAGGCAATTGATGTTACATTTGTGAAATAATATGAATTTTCCATCATTGCAAGAAAGTTTACTAACTGTTGAAAATTTCCTTGAAGGTTAATATTAACAATTAGGTCTTGAATTGGAGCGGTTGATGTATTCCCGTTTATTTGTATATTATTTTGAGTAACTGTGGCATTTTGAAATTCTATTGTGTTTGCATTCCCTGTAATTGATGCAACTAAGTTTTCTTGATTTACCCAGTTAAGTAGGGAGTTGTTTGTTACTATTGTATTTTGTATATCACTAATACCTGGAAAGTATGTATTATACTCTTTTAATACCTGTATATCCTGTACTTGTTTAGCTTGTAAAATAGTGAGAGTATTTTGTAATTCTACTTTCTGTTTTGTGGATTTTGTGTATTTTGAGTAAGAAAAATAGGTCAAATATATAATAGATATTATAAATACAGTAAAGATTATATATGTTTTTATATTTTTTCTTTTCATTGTGGGGTAATATTAAATGTTATAGTAAAGTTTGTATTCTGGCTAGATTGAAAATTAGAAATAGGCATTTCTACATTTGATATCCCTTTTTCTTTTTCAAGTGTATTTGCAAGATTGACTACTAGTGATCCTGTTTGCGCTATTCCTCCAAGTGTAATCTGCCATACAGGGTTTACTGATACTGTTGAGCTACTTTGTGTTTTTGCAGTATTTTGTACTTTAAATTGGTTTAATGTTACTCCTGAAGGTATTAGATTTGAAATCTCTTCTATTGTTTTTGACCACATGTATTGTGTCTTGTATGCGTTAGATAAATTTGAAAGTTCTGTATTCAGTGTATTTATTTTTGTATTCAGTCCTTTGTATCTAGGGTTATTGTTTGCCTGTATATAGGTTTGTATTGCATTTTGTATATTCTGCATAGATTGTGTATTTTGATAACTTAGATAAAGCATCCCTACAGAAAGTATAACAAGATCTATTAAAATAAATTTTAATAGTCCTAATGTTTGTTTCTTTATATATTTACTTACTCCGATGCTTTTTTGTTTTTTAGGTAGAATATTTATATAAATAAGATTTTTTATCTTATTTATCATTTCAATTCCTATAATTGAAATATATGGAGAAATTTTTTCATGTTTTTCCCACTGTAGTATCGGATATATTTTTATATCAATACCCGCAATTTCTGTTTTTACACTAGTTTGTGATTGGAATTTATCAAGCACTCCTTTTAATTGAGCTCCATCGCCATACAGATATACTTTTGATATCTTTTCTTCTCCATAATAGTTAATTGCTTTTTGCATTTCCTGCATAGGTTGTATAAATAGAGTATCAATATGTTTTTGTAATTCAGTATCTTCAGATGCCACTCCATTTTTCTCTAGTATCTCTTTTATTTTGTCATCATTAATTTTATTGTATTCTCCTATTACTTTTATAATTTGATTTACACCAAAGAAAACTGAGGATGAAAATTGTATAGCATCCTTCTTTGTGATGGCAATATTAGTAATACTCTTCCCAATGTCTATTAACATATACTCTTCTTCTGTTTTATTATGCCCCTTGATTGCTCTTAATGCTGCTTGTGATCTACTTTCAAATACAAGCGGGGTGATACCTGCAATATTTAATGTTTCTATAAATGAATCTGCGCTTTCTTTTCCTACTGCATTTATAATGATTTCATAGTTATTTGTATCTTCTGATAGTATTGCAAAATCCCAGTAAACTTCATCTTCTTTCATCGGTATGAAAGAAGAGAGCTGAAAGGCTATTGCTTTTTCTATTTTATTTTTCTCTACCTTTGGTAGTTTTATTATCTGGGTATATATTTGATCATCTGGTAATAGCACTACTGCAAATTTCGTTGTAATTCTTTTAGGATATGCTTTTTCTATTGAATCTATTAATTTTTGCGCAACAATGTCTTTTTGTCTTATTACTCCTGCTACAAATGAGGTAATAGGTATTTCTTCTTCTGCTATACTTTTTAGTACAAAATAGTCCTTTTTTGTTTCAAATTGTATTATACGAATGGATGAGTTTGTAATGTCTATCCCAAATACTTTTTCTCTTGAGATAATATTTCGAAGCAGATTATCCATGTTATTAATATTACATTATTTTTGAAAAATTATAAATTTAAATTACATAGGTGAAGTTATATGAATATTCTTCCATAAATTGGTCATCCGATGACTGTGTAGGGATGTTTATGGGTAAATCAGAGATTGTCATTAACCTGATGTTTATTCATATCTTAATGCATTCAATGCAGATATTCTTCGTGTTCTTGCTGCAGGGTATATTCCTGTTATTCCTCCCACTATTACTGATAGAATTATGACTACAATAATCATGCTCCATGGAATTGTAGATATATTTATATATCCCCCTCCTTTTGATATAGATATTATTGATAGCAATATACTTAATATTTTACCTATAACATAACCAAATACTATACCTAGAATTCCTCCCAATACAGACATAACCATTGATTCTGTTAAGAATAATTCCATTACTTCATTTGATTGCATTCCAAGAGCTTTCATTAAACCAACTTCTCTTGTTCTCTCAAGAAGTGATATTGTTAATGTATTAAGCATACCTAAGGCTGCAACAATTAAAGCAATAAATCCAAATAGTGCCAATATTATTCTTAATGTATTAAATACTCCATTAATTTGTGACACAGTATCTGCAACCGATGTTGTCGCATATCCGTATGATTCTATTTGTTTCCTTACTAATGCAAGTTGATTTGCCTGATTTACAACAACTTCAAGTTGAGAATAATTTGTTATACCAATTGACCTTAAATCTATAAACGGTACATATATATCAGGAGTGGATGTCCCTGGTAGTATTCCTACTATTTTAAATGTAATAGGCTTTGTTTGTATTGACTGATTTGTATTGTTTAAAAGGTTAGATGTTACTATGAAGGATGATTGGAATGTTTTTCCTATTGCTTGCTGCTCTGGTATCCCAAGTTCAGTTAACATTGCCTGATTTACTACTGTATCATTTGATGATGATAGTAAAGACACCAGTGTTGTTTTTGGTGTTTGTACTGGAGTAGAAAGAGAAGGTACATTTATAAAAGGAAGAGATCCGTTTCCTGTTTGGTTTCCAGAAGTGCTATTTGATGTAGTACTGCTTCCTTGTTGGTTTGATTGTTGCTGGGTTTCTATTGGAAGCTTATTTGTTAGATTATTATTATTAAAGAAATTTCCCTTGATAGGATTAATACTCAGAGATTGTAAGTATCCTGTTGTTACTCCATATACTGCCATATCAGAATTTGAATTATTGTAAATAACTTTTCCAACGACAGATATAATAGGGTAGACTTCAGTAACATTTGGGATGGATTTTAATTTATACAAGGTATTGTCATTAATTTGTAATTTACTTCCTGTTTGTATTGAAACACTTGCTTCTTTAATTGCTCCCAGTTTTGCAACTCTTGAAATAACCAGAGATTGCAGTCCATATCCTAGTGATACTAAGAAAACAATCATTCCTACACCTATCATTATGCCTCCGATTGTTACAAATGTTCTTGATTTTTTTGCATGTAAATTACTGTAAGAAAGGTTTATTACTGTCTCTCTCCCTATCTTTCCCGATACTTTTCTGTCAAATATAAATTTTATTCCGTTAGATATTTGCTTTCTGATGTATTGTATTTGGTTTGCTCCTATATACTTTAGTATTTTTATAGATAGTATAGCTCTTATAGTAATATTAATTATTGAGAAGAATAGCATAATTAAGAATGATGCTCCTTGTAGTATTCCATCTGTTATGTACTTCATGTCTACTTTTATGGACTTTATCAGTTTATGTGAGCGAAATAATCTCAATGGCAAGTTTAGAATATATATAAGTATATTTATCACTACTACAAATATACACACAACAATTGTTAGTATAAATTGAAATATCCTTTTTAATAAGTTTGGTGTAGGCTCTTCTAGTGACGCGTACTTTTCAGGAATATGTTCCTCTTTAAAGTCTTGTACCTTTATATGTCTACTTCCCTGTTCCAGTTGTTGTGATTCTTCACTCCCTTTTCTTTTAGACTCTCTCATAGCCTCTTCTTCTTGCGCTATATTCCTTTGGAACATACCCATAATTACACCATCAAATATCTTTATTGTTCTCTTAGCATATTTTATATATGCTAAGTCGTGAGTAACCATAATTACTGTTTTTCCTTTACTATTGAACATTTGGAGAAGCTCCATTAATTCTTCTCCTGATTGATAGTCAAGATTTCCTGTTGGCTCATCTGCAACTATTATATCGGGATCAGTAATTATTGCTCTCATAAGTGCAATTTTTTGTTGTTCTCCTGATGAAAGTTCTGATGGAGAGAAATCTGCCCATTTTTCCATTGATATGTTTTGTAGAAGTTCCATCCCTCTTTGTCTTGCTGTATCCTTATCCACTCCAAGTAGTAATAGCGGGAAGGTTATATTGTCAATTACAGATAATGATTGTATCCAATTTGATTGTTGGTATACCATTCCAATATATCTTTTCCTAAACTCTGATCTTTTATCTTCATCCCAGTTTTCATATATGTTTTGGTTTAATAGTTCCACTTTTCCTGTTGTTGGTGCCTCTAGTCCTAACAGAGTATGAAGTAGAGTAGATTTTCCTGACCCTGAAGGTCCTAGTATGATGGCAAAATCCCCTTTGTATATTGATAGTGACATATCTTTCAATACAGGTATTTGTCTTTCTGCACTATCAAAAGATTTTGAAACATGTTCTAAATTTATAATTACTTGATCTCCCATATTTGCGTACTAATATGATACATTTAAATTTCCTAAAAATCCAAAAACTTGCTCAAGATTACCGAGCACAAGGTTTAGAGCACTCTCGGTAGCCTGTGGAGTAATAGTAATATTATCAGAAGAATAACCTACATTTCCATTACTATCAACTGATATAGCTTTTATATGATATATTCTTGCTGTTGGAAGGTTAGAGATTACCACTACATGATTAATTACATAATGATTGTCCTCTGTACTTTTTTGAGAATATGTTGTTCCTGTTCCCTCCCCGTACTCAACTTGAGATGTAGATGGTTTGTCAGTTGTCCATGATATTATAATTTGTGTATTTCCTGAAGATGATTTCATCAATTGTGTTTGTATATTTAAACTGACTATTTTAGGGGGAACTTTATTTATTCCTGTTGTGAATATTTGAGGAGAAGATGTAACTTGGTTTCCATATTTATCTATTACTTTTATTGTTAAACTATATTTTGTATTAGATGAAAGATTTGTAATAATTGCTTGATGCTCTCCTGATATGAAATTTTCATCTACTTGAGTTTTTCCTCCATAGGAGATGACAGATGAAGTTGCTGTATTAGTACTCCATTGTACAAATACGTCTATTTCTGGAGAATTTGATACAGCAGATATTTCTATTTTTGAAATTTCTGGGGTAGGCGGGGTTATTAGATTATTATATGTATCAGAATAGTATATATTTCCTGTAGGGTCTGTCATTGCTATTCTATAATAATACTGGGTTCCTGAAGATAATCCTGTTATTGGTTCGGTATATGGACTTTTATTTGGAGATGTAGTTAATGGAATACTTCCTCCAAACGATGTTGTTGGTCCATACTGGATTTGTGCAACAACAGCATTAGAAATACTAAATGAAATATATGCACTATTCAATGTTATATTACTCACAGAAACATCACTAACCTCAGGAGGTGGATTAGTGGTGAATGTACTTTCTGTTGATGTTCCTGTATTACCATCTGAATCTGTCCATATAGCTTTATAGTAATATGTTGTGGATGGAGATAGATTAGTTAGTGTGACTACATGCTCTGTAACTTGAGTAGGAACGTATGGCTCTGTTGTATAGTAGTTTCCTGAAGATTTCCCATACTCAATTTTAGAATCAGAGTTTCTATCAGTAGACCATGATATGGTTGCTGAATTATCCGTTATGTTGGTTACTGTGGGGGTAGTTTCTATACTTGCTGGACTTGTATATCTTCCTGTTGGAGTAATTGATACTGTTGTTGATTGATCACTTAACTCACTTGCTCCATCTTGGGTTATTATGTAGTAATAATACAGAGTTGATTCTGGAGTGTTGTCTACATATGAGAGCCCTATAGTTGTTCCTACTTCTGTAAAATTGATATCATTGGTTGATCTATAAATCAGGTAAGTGAGATTTCCTGCTCCCTGATATGAAGGAGCAGACCATGTAAGTGTTACATTCCATTGAGATTTTACCTTAATGGAGGAATCTGTTGCTACTAAATTTGATACAGGATCTGGGTTATTGGAATTTAGAGTAAATGTTCCTGATATATAATTAGATGGGGAGTAGTTTGGGGTAGCAGAATTATCTATTGCCACAACATATACTGTATTTGTTCCTTTAACTGCATTTGAAAGAACAGTTGCAGATACCTCAGTTGAAGTTCCATTATTTATATACTTTCCTCCATTTTCCTGAAGGGTTGCAAGGGACGATGGTGGTGTATTATTAACCATATAATAGTAATCAGCGACAGTTTGTCCCGTTGTTGCTGTTGCTGATGGCCATGATAGAGAGAATGTATTGGTGTTTGAGGTGTTGGGTGTTACCAGTACTTGTCCACCTATTGGAAATATAGGTGCCTGTCCTCCATATGCAATTGAGCATGTTCTGTAAGAGGATATATTTCCTGCTTCATCTATGGTTCTAAAGTAGATTATATTATCACCTACTATTATAGATGAGCTGTCCGATGATGTTAGTGTATATGATGAATTCGTTGATGGTATATAGTTCACACTAAGGCTTGAATTGTAATTAGGTCCATTCCATGTCCCTGAAGTAGAGTTAATTTGGTATTGCCACCCAAGTATAGGAGCTGCTATTGAGGATGATGCATTACTTCCACTTGTCGGCCATGAAAAACTCATATTAGTGACATTGGAAAAGTTTCCTCCAGGGCATGATATATAGGATACGTTATTTGGGATTGTATTGTCAAAATAGAATGTAAAGTATACAAAATTTGAATCTATATTTCCTTCATTATCTACTGCTGCTACACCTAGATAGTATGGAGAAGTTGATGTTGTGAGTTGGGTTTGTAGGTACCCAGAAGTAGAGAGGTCTATTGATGTAGATGATGTTATAAATCCATTTCCTCCTTCACATCCGGTGCCACTGGCAGAAATAGGGGAATTATTTGGATTTAAGTTTCCTGAAGAAGAAGTAGAAGGTATGGTGCTGTTACTTGTTCCTAAGTAAAGACAATATCCTTTCATTCCTGATTGAGAATCACTTCCTGCTGTCCAGCTAAAATATGGTGTAGAGCTATTATCCCATCCATATTGAGAAATGCTACGTCCTCCATTCGAAGTATACATTAGTATAGAAGATGCGTTAGTTTCTGGGGGAGTATTATCTTTTGTATAGTAAATTGTAAAATTATCAAGTTGGGGAGATGTTCCTGTTGATTGTGAGAATATAGCCTCAACTTGTAGGTACCGGTAGTCTCCTGCAGATAATCCTAAGGAATTCATTTGTGCTGCAGTTGTTGTAAATGTTGTTCCCGAATTTACTGTTCCTAAAGTAATATATGGAGATGTGCTTAAATTTGCTTCGCTTGTTGCTGTCTTCATTTCAAATGTTATTGTTTGGTTTGTATTTACTGATGCTACTGTTGCAGAAAAAGCAGTTGAGGTATCATTACTGCCGTCTCCCCAACCACCATTCCAAATAAGGTCTATGGTATTTGAGTTAGAAGGAGATTCCCAATATCCTGATGTGGCAATTGAAGTCTCTTGGGACCCTAGGGTAAAAAAACTTGAAGGGGAATTCTCGTTATTATATGCTGTTGATATCCAAGAAGAAGAGCGAGCTATACTAGATATACGGATTTCATCAAGTGAACCATACCAGAAAGCAAATGCACTACTTGGTGCTCCTCTGGCCCCAATTCTTAACGCAGTTGTTACACTTGTTAAATTTCCACTTCCAGTTATTGTATTTTGTAGAGTCCCATTAATATATGTTTTTATATACGACCCATCATATGTTATTACCAAGTTTGTCCATTGATTTGTAGGTATAATTTGGCTTGTACTTACCCAATTCCACCCTGGAGTAGTATTTGCAATAGCAATACCTAAGAGTCCATTATTTGATATTGCCCATTCATAGCTATTTTCTTCATTAAAGATTATGCAATTAAAACTACCACAATTGGATATATTATTTGGATTCACCCAAGCTTCAAAAGTAAATCCTGGTTTTCCTACTTGCAGGCTTGAGGAATTAGGGACTTCTATGTAACTTGATCCATTAAAATATCCTGCACCTCCAATTTTTCCTGTTGTCGGTGTTACTCCATAAATTGTTCCATTATTGGCATTACTTGTAGAATCATTTGCGCTAAGGTTAGTTCCATTTGGTAAATGCCATATTCCAGAGTAATTACTGTCCCACACCCCTGCTGTATTTTGTTGGTTTGAAGCATTTGAGTTACCATAATACATATATAAAATAGTATTTGTTGACGAGGACAATGAAGGAACATTTACCCATGCAATTAGTTGCCCAGTGGATGTGTTGTATTGTTCGATTTCATGATTTAACTTAGTTATTCCGTCATCTGAAGTAAATAATATATCATTACCGTTTGATTGGGCATATGTCGCAAGGCTTGTATCTGAGTTTATACTTATTAGAACTGGAAAATTTGTTTGGCTAGAAGTTACTTGAGTGTAATTAATTGTAATTTCTTGTCTATAATTCCAATTTATATTATACCAGGCTGGAGTTGTAGACCCCCCATTAAGTTCTACTACTGCAGAGCTACCACTTCCTGATACTTGTGTTGAAGACATAGTTCCTGTATTAAACTGAGTATCAGTACTGTAGCTTATTGATGTTTGTGACGTAGCAAATATCGTTGGAATAATTTTTGATATTGTTAAATATGAACCTATTATTATTCCTATCACGAATATCAATATTGCAATTATATTAAATCTAATACGATTTAATTTTTGATAGAAATAAGATTTATGCATTTCCTCTAATTATGGCACATTTAAATTCCCTAAAAATCCAAAAACTTGCTCAAGATTACCAAGTACCAGGTTTAGAGCACTTTCGGTAGCCTGAGGAGTAATAGTAATATTATCAGAGGAGTATCCAGTATTTCCACTTTCGTCATTAGATATAGCTTTAAGGTGATATACAGTAGAAGTAGGTAGGTTTGATATGACTACGATGTGATTTAGTACATAGTGACTATCTTCAGAACTTTTCTGTGAATATGTTCCTCCAGCTCCCTGATTAAATTCAACTTGAGAAGTAGCAGGTTTATCAGTAGTCCATGACACGATAATTTGTGATTTGTTTCCGGATGCCCCTGACATAATTTGACTTTGTACAGTTATATTGGTTATGGTTGGAGGAACTGTATCTGTAGCAGATGTAAAGGTTTGTGTATCCGATACTGCCTGGTTTCCATAAGCATCATCTCCTTTTATTATTAAGCTATAGACTGTTTTTGCATTAAGTGGTGTTATTGCTACTTGGTGTTTGCCTGTGGTTAATTTTGTATTTGCAATTACTGTTGGATTGCCAGTATTGTTTCCTTGCCAATACGATATTACAGATGACATTGCTGTATTTGTATTCCATTGTATTAGGACTCCTGGTTCTGGTGAGTTTGCTATAGCATCAATTTCTATATTGGAAATTGTTGGTTGTGGTAGAGTTATCAGATTATCATATGTATCACTATTAAAACTTTCTCCACTAGGATCTGACATAACTACCCTGTAGTAGTACCTAGTACCTGAAGCAAGGTTTGTGAGAGGTACTGAATATGGACTTTCATTTGGTGAAGTATCAACTATAACATTTCCGCCGAAAGAGTTAGTAGTTCCATATTGAATCTGAGCCTGTACAGCATTTGAAATTGCGAATGAAATGTATGCGCTATGTAATCCTACATTGTTAACCGATACATTACTAACCTCAGGCGGAGGATTTGTAGTGAATGTACTCTCTGTTGATGATCCTGTATTACCATCAGTATCTGTCCATAATGCCTTGTAATAGTAGGTTGTTGAAGGTGACAGGTTAGTTAGCACTATCACATGAGCTGTTACCTGCGCAGGTACATAAGGTTCTGTAGTGTAATATGTTCCAGAAGATGTTCCATATTCGATCTTTGAATCAGAGTTTCTGTCAGTAGACCACGATATTGTGGCAGAGTTATCTGATATTGCAGTGACGGTAGGTCCAGTCTCCAAATTTGCGGGAGTGGTGTACCTTCCTGTAGGGGTAATTGATACGGTAAGGGAGTTAGAACTCATAGCTCTAGCACCATCCTCTGCAACAACATAGTAGTAGTACAGAGCAGACAGTGGAGTATTATCAACGTATGATAATCCTGTAGTTGAACCAACATTAGAAAAGTTCACATTGTTTGAAGATCTGTATATCAGGTATTGTAGATTTCCTGCACCTTGATAAGCAGGAGCTGTCCATGTTAGAGTAACATTCCACTTTTGTTGTGCTTTAATAGATGAGTCTGTAGCAATCAAATTCCCAACAGGATCAGGGTTTGTTGAGTTTAGAGTAAATGATCCTGTAATGTCGTTTGAAGGAGAGTAATTTGGAGGATTACTGTTATCAATAGCAACCACATATATTGTATTAACACCCTTTCCAACGTTAGCGAGTGCTGTTGTAGGGATAGAAGTGCTATCTCCGTTGTCAATATATGTTCCAGGGTTATCTTGCAAGGTAGATAACAGAGAAGGTGGAGGAGTATTAATCATGTAGTAGTAGTGAGCTACACTTTGTCCAGATGTTGCAGTAGCAGTAGGCCATGAGATAGCAAAACTGTTAGTTGTAGATGTAGAAGGTAATACTGTTACACTAGATCCTGAAGCAAAGACAGGGGCAGCTCCCTGATAATCAAGGTTACATGTTCTGTATGTAGAAGATATGGATGCAACTCCTGAGTTATTAACAGTTCTGAAGTACACAATATTCTGTCCTGGAGATATTGATGATCCATCCTGAGCGTCTGTTAGTTTGTATGATGATGATGTGTATGGAATGTATGTTATCCCAAGAGTTGAATCAGTATTAGTACCCTTCCATGTACCAGATGTAGAGTTAATTTGATATTGCCACCCTAGTACACCAGAGATAGCATCAGATGAAGAGTCTGTTCCAGATGATGGCCAAGCAAAAGACATGTCAGACACATTGGAGAAGTTTTCATTAGGACATGATATGTATGCGACATTTAAAGGAGGAGTATTGTCAAAGTAGAATTCAAAAGAAACAGGAGATGTATCAACATTGTTCATATTATCAATAGCAGATACATTAAGGTAGTAAGGTGAAGTAGATGAAGTTAACCATGTAGATCCTTGGTAAGATAGATTTGATAAATCAACATAATTTGTAGATACTACAAACTGACAAACTCCATTTTGTATTGTAACAGGGGAAGTTCCTAGTAATCCTTCAGAAGTTGCAGGGTTTCCAGAAGAACTTGTTCCTATGTATAGGCAGTATCCCTTGATACCAGATTGAGAATCATATCCTGCATTCCATGAGAAGTATGGAGTAGAAGAGTTGTCCCATCCCGAAGCAGGAATGTTTAGTCCCCCAGAAGCTTGAGTTTGCATAGCAATGTTAGATGCGTTTGTCTCAGGAGGAGTATTGTCCTGAGCGTAGTATATTGTGAAGCTACTCAAAGAAGGAGTAGCATAGTCAGATTGACTAAGAGTCAATTCTATTTGAATATATTGATCGGCGGGAACACCAAGAGACGTGAATGTAGATTGGTCAACAGAGAATGAAGTTCCAGAAGATATGGTACCTAGATCATAGTATGTAGCAGAGGAGAGGGCAGAGGAAGAAGAAGCTGATCTAATCTTCACGTCTACAGTTTGAGAAGAAGATGTGTTGGCAACAGTAGCAGTAAAAGCAGTGCTTGTGGTAGTAGACCCATCGCCCCAACCACCATTCCATATTGTATTTATTGCAGGTGATATCCATGTTCCTGTCGTGGCAAAGGCATTTTGTTGTGCTCCTATAGTTATTGTTGGTTCATAATATGCTGCTGCAAATGCAAATTCAATTCCGCAGCAACCTGATGAATATGTAACTTTAACTGAGTGAGTAGTTGTTGGACTTATATCCGTAAGTGTTTCATGCATAGAAACATTTGCAGAATATCCATAAGTGTTACTATCGACTATTGTCTCCCATAAAGAAATTCCCAAATCTTCAGTTACTCCCATAGCCATAACTTGACTGTATCCTGTTGGAATTGATAATACTGTTTGAGAAGACCACCATGTGTTTGCTTGAAATACTGTGGCTTCTCTATATACAAAACTACTGACTCCATTAAGGGTTGTTAGCTCTGAAGAAGATGTTACATAGTAATAATCATATGCTGCAGATCCTGGATGTACTGCTGTTATAGATACGCTTGTTCCTCCTGTATATGTTGGTGTCCCATTTGCTACTACAAAATATGTATATATACTCGTAGATGGGTCATAAAAGGCATAAGGTAGTACTTGGGGTTGATCTATTTCATGTAAAGAGTCTGCTTCTAATGTTGGATCCCCTGGCGGTAGAGATATATCTGCTCCAGATGCGAGAGATGAATTTCCATAGTACATATATATAGTTTTTGACGAACTTGATGCTATTGACTCAGGAATTTCTACATATATTATTGTGTTTGTACTGTTACATCCTGATATTATGTTGTAGTTAAGAGGTGTACTATTATCAGAATCAAGGAATCTTATATCGTTACAGGTAGATTGCATGTATCCGTTAGATATTAGACTTTGAGTATTTACACTTAGTGAGATTATATAATCAGACATTGTTGCATATGGAGTTGTGTTATCTAAAGTGATTTGGGAGAAGTAACTTGTATTGTCATAACCTCCATTTCCTGGTCCTAATTCAACAGAAGATCCATTAATCTGGGTAGATGTAAGAGTTCCATTACTAAATTGTGATGCACTATTGTATGTGATTGATCCCTGTGAGGTTGCGAATATTTTTGTAAATATACCACTTGCAATAGTATATATGCCTATTAATACACCGATAAGTATAGCTATTACTATAAATTTATTAAGCTTATTTCTCGATATTTTGACTTTTGAAATGAAAAATTTTTTTAAAATATCAAAACTGATCCTACTCTTGCGTAACATGTAATACATATTATACTTAAAATAATTTCAAGTAAAGTTGTTAGTTAATTTCATTCCAGGATATTATTTGGGTTGACGTTTGTGTTGTGTTAAAGCCTTCAGTATTGTTAACTATATTTGAATCAAGAGATATTGTTTGTTGGGCTGATTGTGCATCGTCAGCTTCATTAATTGTTACTGCATTTCCTGACCATAAGGCTCCATTTATGGTTACTGTGCCTGTAAAATTTTGTACATAATTATCTACCCCTCCAATTGATATCTGTCCTAAAGAGTAGATTATTCCTGTAATGTTGATTTGTGTATTTGTGTTTCCTCCTGGTTGATCCATGTCTATTCCTTGTTTTCCTGTAACTATTGCGGGTAGGTATTTTCCTGTACTACTATCTAAGAATGGAGAGGTTTGTATATATCCTGCAGTTATTCCGAAAGCGACCTTAGTTATTATTGTGGATCCCGTAAAATTATATGTTATATAGTTCCCTTGACTGTCCTGTGAAGGAAGTGTCTGTTCATTTATATTTGCATCTATGTAATATACCCCTGCTGGGGGTGATAGTGTATCAATTCCATCTGATATGGATGAATAATTTTCAAGGTATGCATAAAATGAGGGTGTACTACTAAAGAATGTGCCATGGTTTTGTGCATATGTTTCCCATGTTGATGTATCAAAAGTTGGTAGTGTAATTGGTGGTGGTGCGCTAACTTGTGATTGGCTTCCTATTGTGCTGTTTGTGACTATGCAAGATGATCCTCCCCAAAATGCTGTTCCACATCCTAATTCTCCTGTTATATTAGTATCATTGATGAAAGATAATATATAATTTCCATTAAGATTTACCACTCCTCCATTATTATTTATTGTCATACCATCAATATTATTAAATGCTCCTCCTCCTTGACCTACTGCATTGATATTTTGTGCATTTATTGTTCCGTTTTGGAGATAAAGTAAATTGTTTGATTGCACATCTCCGTTTATTGTAAATTGTGTTCCATATATATAGTTGTTTGCAAAAATAGCATAATTATCTATTTGTGGAATTGTTCCCAAAGATGCAACAACTTGTATTGTCTTTGTGTACAATACATTTGATGTTCCTTGTTGATATACTGTTGCATCTGAGGTAATTGTAGCCTGTTCTGGATTGTCTGTAGTATTATATGAGACTGTTACACTGTCTGTTCCGTTTATTTGAGAATTAATTGGAGATACAAATGATCCTCCAGTGTAGGAAGAATTTTGACCTATTTGTAAGAGAGCATTTTCTATTCCAGATTCTGCAAAATATCTTGTTTGAGATGCAAGAACGTCATTTTGAGATAGTTTATATTCTCCTAATACTACATAACCTATTGTTGTTATGGCAGTAAGCATTATTGCCATAATTATTACAGCTGCAATTATAGCTGTTTGACCTTTGTTGTTATCTCCTTTGTGTTGCAGTAGTTTCATATGTTTTTGATGTTTGTTGTCCCGTAGAACCTACATTTTTCTCTGTAAGTGTTATAAATATAGTAGGAGACATCCCCGTGTTTGCTTCTTCCTGAAAGGACAGATTATACGTAAAAATATTTGAAGAAGATACTTGTATTGGGGTATTGTCATTGTATTTTGAGTAAATAATTCCATTTTGAGTGTAGAAACTTATGGTATCTCCAGTGGAGTCAGTTTCTACCGTTAATTTATCTGATTGTGTTGACCCTGGGTTTGGAGATTCTACCTGATATCCATCTTCAATATTTTGAGTTATCTCTTTAAGGGCTATTCTTGTTGTTTCATTTGCATTTGCTATTGTGATAATTTTATTTTGTGTTTGGAGTATCATTATAATAATTATTGTTATAATAACAAGAACAACAGAAAGTATTGCTATGTAAATTATAATTTCTATTAATGTATATCCTTCAATATTTCTCATTAAAATTGTTGCCAATTAGTAAAGTATTCACTGTCATTGTATGTATATGTTTTTCCAAATGATTTAAATGATACTGTTGCTGTTACCTCTTTTGTATTTGTATCATTGGGGTAGGAAGAATCTGTTGTTAGTGTATTTGCATCTTGTCTATAGGCAGGGGAGATTGTTATATATTCTGTATATTCATTATATGTTTGAGACCCCAAGGTTAAATACCATCCTTGGATTTGTGATGGGGGATTATTTACTGAATTATATGATAAATAGTATTCTCCATTTTGTAAGTATGACCAAGATTGGTATTCTATAGCATATAAGCTCTCCATTTCTTGTTGTAGTAAGTATTTGGCCTCAAGCTTTTGTTTTGCTATCTCTATTGACTTTGATAGGGAAGATAATAAGTTTAATGCTATTACGCTTATAATACCTAGTACCATGACTGCTAGTATCAAGTCTATAAGGACTTGTCCTTTATTGTTATTGAGAGATTGCTCCATTTTGGTTTATACTTATAGTATTTACAAAGTTTGAATTTCCTATTGTTACTGATAATCCATCATTTCCTAATTGACCATTAACCCCGTCAAATATTATTGGATTATGGTCTGTGGGATTTATATTTGTAATTTCTATTGCAAAAGGTAATGCATATACTACATTTGTTGAAGATCCTTGAGTGTATGTTGTTCCGGGAAATATTGTCACAGTATTGTTATCAAAGTATACTCCATATTCAGAGTATCCTTTATATTCATCAATTGCATCATCTTGTGCTTGTTTTACCGCATATTCAACTATTTGTATTCCGCTGGCTACATTTGAATGAGAATATAATGTCACATAGGAAAAAAATGCTCCTAGCATTAATATTGCAACTATAGTTATTGCAAGTATTATTTCTATAAGAGTAAATCCTTCTTTCATATTTTTATCCCCCAGTTTGTGTCGATCCAGTGTTTGCATTTATAGATCCAGTCATTTGATAAATTGGCATTATTACGGATAGAGCAATCAGCAATACTCCTCCACCCATTATGAAAAGCATTATTGGTTCAATTATGGTAGAAAGGTTATCTAAAGTATCGTCTACTTGTGTCTGGTAAAAAACCGCAACTGAATTTAGCATTTCTGCAGTGTTTCCTGTCTTGTCTCCTACGGCTATCATACGTACAGAGATGGGAGGGAAAAGCTTCGGATACTTTTCTAGTGTTGATGATATAGGTGCTCCCTTTTGAATTTCTTTTGATAATTCTTCAATTACCATTTTGTATTCTTCATTTGTCATTGAATCTTTTGTAATTTCTACTGCTTGATTAATTTGTATTCCGCTTTGTATTAGATGTCCAAAAGTTCTTGAAAATGTTGCAATACTTATATTTCTTATAATTGGCCCAAGTATGGGTAATCTAATTGACATTCTGTTCCATAAAAGCTTGAAATATGGTTTTGCTATTAATAACTTGACTATTATAATAATTGCTATAAGTGATGGTACACCTATGTATGCTTTTGTGGTAAGTAATTTTGATATTCCAAGCATTATACGAGTTGGTAGGGGGAGTTTGAGTCCTGATGTTGCAAATATAGTTCCTAGTTGAGGAAATACAAATATAACAAGGCCAATGCCTACAATAAGCATGACTGATCCAATGATTAATGGGTAAAGCATCGCTCCTCTAACTTTTTTCTTTAAATCATAACTTTTTTGTAGGTCATCTTTTACCATTTTTGCACTTTCTGATAATGTTCCGCTTGTCTCTCCAACTTCTATCATTTTTGTAACTACATGTGAAAATGTTTTAGGATACTTTTGAAGTCCTATAGATAGTTTGTTCCCTGTTTCAACTTCATGTTTTAACTCCATTATTACATTCTTAAATGATGGGGTCTGTGCATCATCAACTAATGCAGTTAGGGTATCTGAAAGAGATAACCCTGCGTCTATCATTTTTTGCATGTGGTCGAAAAATATTATTAATTCTAGTGTATTTACTTTTGTGCCTTTGGACGCAGTTTTTGTTCCTTTTGTAACTTCTATATTTAAAACAGTATTTCCTTGGTCATGAAGTATTTTGTATGCTTCCTCTCTTGTTGATGCGGATATTGTACCTTTTTCTATCTTTCCGTTTGGGTTGGTTATTTCGTAATTATACTGCTCCATAATATACATATTATAGTTAATATCTTTCAAAAACAAGGTGTTTCTTATGTTGAATTTATTTATGAAAATTAGGATGTTATAATATTTTTATGTTTTCTGAAACAGAGGATACCAAGGGTGAGGCAAATATTTTTCAAGAGTTAAATGTTACTAGAAGTGATTTGAGGAGGCTAACTCAGTCTGGGGGTGAAATTGGTTTAGTTGAGTCTATGCAGGCAAGACTTGATGAGTTAACTTCACTAATTGCAAAAAAAGATGCAATTATTGCTCTTCAGGAGGAAGAGTTGGCTTCTAAAGACCATAGAATTGCAATGCAGGAGGATGAGATTGCGAAGCAGAGTGAAGAAATTGAAAAATCTAGACTTGATGAACTGACAGGAGCATATAATAGGGGATATCTTAAAGCTCAAAAAGGTTTACTGGAGAATCTTTCTCGTGTGGGGTTTCCTTTTGGTGTTATGTTCTTTGATTTAGATGGACTCAAAAAGGTTAATGATACTTTAGGACATGCAGAGGGTGATGCATATATAAAAGCGTTTTCTGATGCTATTAAAGTTATCAAAGAGCAAACTCGTCCATATGACTATTGTGTTAGAATGGGTGGAGATGAATTTTGTGTAATTGTAAGGGATTTGGTTAGAGATGATGGAGGAGATTTTACTGAGGATGGAGAACATGGACTTGCAGGTATAGCAGAAAGAATCAATGAAGCAATTAATAAAAATTTAGTACACATGAATACTCCTGTTAGTTTTTCAAGGGGGTATGCCCTCTCATCTGTTCATAATCATAGTTTAGATGAAACTTTAAAGGCTGCAGATATTAAAGCATATGAAGAAAAAAAATCAAAAGGTGCACAAAGATTCTAATATTAAAGTAGTTATACTGGGGTCTGGCTTTGCTGGAGTTAATGTCTATCAGTATTTACATAAGCTTGTTCATGGCTTTGGAGTATCTTTTTATATGGTATCTGATGTGAATTACTTCCAATTTACACCATTGTTACATGAAGTTGCATCAGGTTTACTAAGGCCTGAGGATATTATTTCTCCAATTAGAGAAAATATAAACTGTTGTGTGGGTGATTTTATACTTGATAAAGTTGTATCTATTGATGTAAATGCCAGAATAGTAAAATTAGAACATACGAGTATAAATTTTGATTACCTTGTAATTGCAACTGGGGCATCGACTAACTATAGAGGTATAGAGGGAGCAAAAGAATACTCATATCCTTTAAAAACAATAGACGATGCCGCAGAATTGAAAAATAAGGTTATTGCTTTATTTGAAGGTAGGGAGGAAAGCTCATCTGATAGTGAAATTTCAATTATTGTTGTTGGTGGTGGTCCAACAGGAATAGAGATTGCAACTGAATTATCTGATTTAACTGACAATTTAGCCCCTTTATATAAAAGTATAAAAAAAGAAAATATAAAAATTTCAATTTTTAATGCAACTGAGAACTTTCTTAATGGATTTCCTGATGTTCTCAAGAAATCAGTAAAGAATGCTTTTAAAAAAGGAAGGATATCTCTAAGGTTAGATGCTGCTGTGCAAAAAGTTGAGGAGGCAACCTTAGTTTTAAAGAGTGGTGAGAGTGCACATTTTGATCTATTGATCTGGGCGGGAGGCGTTTTACCGAATACTCCAGAGATGAATTTACCTAGTTTTGATATCACTAAACGTATCACTGTTACTGATTATTTGAATTTGGAAGGATATGCGCATATCTTTGCAATTGGAGATGTTTCTGACATAAAAGATCATCCAGTTCCTCAGCTTGCTCAGGTTGCAATTGATGAGGCTAAGGTATGTGCTTACAATATATTACAAAGTATAGAAGGAAAACCTCTTGTGAAATATAGGAATAGTCTAAAAGGTTTTCTATTATCACTTGGAAGATTTAATGCTGCTTCGGAAGTTGGGAGTATGCTGTTTTTGGGGTTTACCGCTTGGGTATTATGGAAGTTTTTTTATCTTTCAATGATGTTTGGGAAAGGATCAAAAATTAAAATTTTATTCGATTGGTTCTTTGATGCTTTTGAAAGTAGAGATCTTTTAAAGATTGATAAAAACAAAAGGTGACCATTTGTTATGTCGTTGTGGACAATATTGTTGACATTATTTTGTGGTGTGATAGTATAAATTGGTATGGATATCAATTTATTTAGAAAGTGTATTGAATTTTATAATCCATGGTGGAAAAAAAATAATTCTCTTCTAGGAATTCCTGTGTACAGGAGATCTTCTTATGATGATATTTTTAACTCTGTACTAAGCATTGATCAGATAATTTCTGTAACTGGTCCAAGAAGAGTAGGAAAGACTACTATACTTAAGCAGGTAGTATCAGACCTTATAAATCTGGAAGGTATTAATCCATTTGATATTATGTATATTTCAATGGATGATCCTTTTATATATTCTATACGACACTCACCTGCTATATTTGACGATATAATTTCCAACTTTATAGATTACACAAAAGATTTTGGTAGTGATGGTAAAAAATATATTTTCATTGACGAAATACAGAGGTTTGATGGTTGGGAGCTTTTTCTCAAAAAATATTATGATTCCAAAATGAATTTCAAATTTATTATTTCTGGATCATATTCTTCTTTTATTAATATAAAAAGTAAAGAATCTTTGGCAGGAAGAATAAAAAATTTTAAATTATTTCCCTTTAGTTTCGAAGAATATTTAACGTTTACCTTGCTTTCTGATGATCGTGCTGATATCCGAATGAAGGAGAGTATTCTTAAATCTATTTCTGATTTGCACATGGTAACACCATCTATCTTTGGAGATTTTAAATTTGAAACCTCTATTCCTGCAATTCTGTCCACTTTAAAAAAACTTTCAATGTTTGAAGATGAGCTTTTTAAGTATTTTAATAAATATTTACTGTATGGAGGATTTATTGAAGGATGGATGATGCCAAATGAAAAATTACAGTATGAATATTTGTATCAAACTCAAATAGAAAAAATTTTGTTGGAAGACATTTACCTTATTGAAGATATAAAAAACACAGATGCTCTTTCTAGTCTTTTCTTTTATCTTGCTATTAACTTTACTGATGAGTTTAGTATTCTTTCTTTAGCAGAGAAATTAAAAGTACATAGAGAAACTATTGAAAAATATCTAAAGGTTTTAGAAGATTCCAATTTAATTTTAAGGTTAGAAAAATATCATTCAAATATAAATAAGGCTTCCAATATTAAAATTTTTTTAATTGATCATGGTGTGAGGAATAGTATACTAAAAATTAGGGAAGAAGATATACTTTCTTCTCCTGAACTTTTTAATAAATATATAATGAATCTTTTCTATGTTTTTTTGAAACAGAAAGATAATATTGTAGATTGTAAGTATTATAGAAATAGAGATAAAGACATTGATTTTATTTTTAAGTCTACTAGTGGTATCAGTGTCTGTATTGACATAAAAGGAAGAAAATTTTTTCAAGGTTTGTCAGGTAAATTAAAAATTGAAAATAAAATATTAATTACTAAAGATTTTAATATAAGTTATGATAATGGTTTATTAAAGGTCCCATATATAATATTTCTTTTATCTTAATATTATAAGTGCTAGTACTCCTGCGGCAATGCAGTAGTAAGCATATGGTTTTAGTGTTCCTGTTTTGAAGTATTTCATTAAAAACTTTACTGCAAAATATGCAGCAATACCAGATATAACTGCTCCGATTGTTGCATACATGAATGCTTGCGCATAATGTATTGTAAAAAGGGTAGGTATCTCGAGTACTCCTGCCGCAAGAATTACTGGGGTTGCTAGCATGAATGAAAAATATGCCGCATCTTCATGGTCTAATTTATATAAAAGCCCTGCTACCATACTTGCTCCTGATCTAGATATTCCTGGTATTAATGCTAGTATTTGCGATGCCCCTATGATGATGGCGTCAAAAAATGATATATCTTCTAATTTTCTTTTCGTGATATTTTTTCTCCTTATTAGAATTTCACCAATATATAGTATGAATCCATTGATTATTATAAATATTGCCGCAATTTGTGGTGATTTAAAAATTTGTGCAACAAAATTTTTAAATAGTAAACCAACTACACCAACAGGAACTGTTGCTATTACTAGTTTCCATGCAAAATTTTCTGTTTTATCATTAGATAATTTTCCTGATATCGCAGTTTTTACTAGTGATATAACTATATTTTTCCATTCTTTAAAAAAATAGATTATTAATGCCAATGCTGTACCTACGTGTAGTGAAACTATAAATGGAAGGAAAAATGCTGAGTTTTTTGTAACATGTATATTTAGGAATGATTGAATAATGATACTGTGCCCCAAGCTACTAATTGGGAAAAGCTCAGATATTCCTTGAGTTAAACTGAGTATGATATCATTTATTATGTTCATAATTTGATATTGTTAAATGAAATTGATAAACTTTTTTCAGTATTTAATTTATATAGCATATACCTATGAATAAAAAAACTATAGTTGTTATTGTTAGTATTTTATTTATCATTGTTGGTATTTATTATTTAATTCCTGGGTTTAGTCATATTTTAACTTACAATAATCATCCAAAAACTGCGCAAGTAAAGCATGCTATTCTGTTCTTTGTACTTGCAGCAATAGCTATTATTTTTGGAAGAATTATTGTTAATAGAACTAGCTCTTCCGTGGACATTGGAAATAAAGAAAATTCTGGAGGAGAGAAAGACTAACCTTATATTGCGTGATATTATCTGGTGATTTTTGTAGGTTTCAAATTTTATTTTTGTTTACCTTTATAAAGATGGTTACGGATATCCATCCTATTAGCCATCCTAAAAATATAAAAAAGACATAATGACTTGGTCTTTTTATATGGAATAATATTTCTATTCCAAAGACAATAATCCATGCGACAAACCATGCAACACTATACTTTATATAATGATGACCTGTTTTTCTTTCCATTTATTCTTTAATTACTCTAAGAACTTCTTCTATTGATGTTATTCCTTGTTGAGCTTTTTGAATTCCATCTTCTACCATCAAGGTCATTCCTTCTTCTTGTGCCTTTTTTTGTATATTACTAGCATTATCTTTTTTAATTATTAATTCTTTTATTGTATCTGTAACTTCTAGTATCTCATATATTCCAACTCTTCCATTATATCCGTTGCTACAGTATTCACAACCTACTGGTTTATAAAATGCATTTCCATTTATTTTCTTATCTATACCTTTCTTATCATATTGTTCTTGTAGTATAGATATCATCTTCTGGTCAAGTTTTTGTTCTGTTTTACAGTTATTGCATAACTTTCTTACTAATCTTTGCGCTATTATTGTATTGAGTGTTGATGATACAAGAAATGATTCTATGTGCATATCTATAAGTCTTGGTATTGCGCTTGCTGCGTCATTTGTATGTAGTGTAGATAATACTAAATGTCCTGTAATAGCTGCATTTATTGCAATATCTGCGGTCTCATTGTCTCTTATTTCTCCTATCATCATGATATCAGGGTCTTGTCTTAGAAATGACCTGAGCGCTTCTGCAAATGTCAGTCCTATTTTAGGGTTAACTTGAGTTTGATTTACTCTTGGCATACTGTATTCAATTGGATCTTCTGCTGTACTTATATTTACCTCTGGTGTATTTAGTAGTGATAGAATCGTATATAAAGTAGTACTTTTTCCTGATCCCGTTGGTCCCGTTACTAATATCATTCCTACTGTCTTTTTAATACTACTTTTTAATATTTCATAATCTCTTCCTTGTACTCCAAGAGTTTCTAAATTATATTCTTTTGCATTTTCTTTTAATAACCTTAGTACTACAGTTTCTCCGAAATATGCGGGCATTGTAGATACTCTAAATGACACTTCTTGATCATTAATCGTTGTTTTAAATCTTCCATCTTGTGGAAGTCTGTGTTCATCTATTTTTAAATTTGAAAGAATTTTTATTCTTGATGATATTGCTAAGTGTATTTTTATTGGGTATGTTGCTTGATCATGAAGTATTCCATCTACCCTATATCTTACTAGCGCTTCTTTCTCCATAGGCTCAATATGTATATCTGACGCTCCCATAGAATTTGCATACTCAAGTATTTTATCTACTATATTGATTATAGGAAGCGCATTTGATTCTTCTCCTTTTACCTTTGCGTCTTTTGCATTTTTATCTATAATGTCTTTCAATTCTTCTTTTATGGATGTCTTATATAGTTTTAATCCTTCATAAAAGGAATTTTCAGTGATGTAATAAGCATCGACATTAAATCCTGTTCCTTTTTTTATAAACTCTATAGTATTTATATCTCTAGGGTTGGTCATTCCAATCTTTAGGTTTGACGCTGTTTTATCAAATGCAATAACCTTTCTTTCTATTGCTGTTTTTTCAGGTATTACTTTGACAATGTCTGGATCTATTGTTTTATGTATTAGGGAAATATGAGGTATTCCGTATTGTTTCTCTATAAGTTTCCCAAGATCATCCTCACTAATCACATTCCTTGCAATAATCATTTCTTCAATAGAGCTGTTTAGTTGTCTTGCCTTTTCTTGTAGTTCTTCATACTCACTTTCGGTAAGTACGCTATTTTTTATTAATAATTCTTTTAAATCCATATATTTGTATTATTCATTTGTTGGAATTGAATATATTCCATTAGCAATTTTATAGTAGATATCTTGCACTTTTTGTTGTGCTTCTGCAAGTGTTATATTTCCATCAATTACATTATTAAATATTGAATTTACTGCCTCTGGGTCTCCTTCGTACCAGGAAGTTGAGGTACTTGCCATTTGGGTAAATGTTGAAGCAAATGAAAATTGAGAGTTATACTGGGACATATCTAGCCTTGGTAGTGTACCTACAATTTCTCCTTGGGATTGTCTATTTTTAAATATTGTAAGTAGATTTTGTGGTTGTGATAGAAAACTTAAGAATTGCCAAGCTTGTTCAGGGTTCTTGGAATTTATTGGAACTGCCTGTGCATTATATATAGGTATGTTTATTGTTCCTCCAGGGATCTGTGGGGGTTGTGATACTCCTAAATTTAAGTTTGGATTGATTTGCATGATTTGTTTTATGTCTGATGCTGTTGCAAATATTGAGGCTACTGTTCCATTTGCAAATGCGGGAATGGCAGATGGAAATGTAGAATTCCATCCATCTTGACTTTGAATGCTTTGATACAGGCTTAGTGCCTCCTGTCCATTTTGATTTGCGAATGTTACATTCCCATTTGATGTCATTACCGTTTTGTTTATTTGCATTAATAAATTGAGTATTTGTCCTGCATCATATGTATTTCCTGTTCCTCCAATATCTATTGCTGCTTGAGTAACTGTTTGATTGCTATCTTTATTTACAAGCTGCGGTATTTCACTTTCAAATGTATATAAATTAGATGAAGGTCCTTGTAAGTTTGCGCTAGAATATTCTGATTTATTGTATAACAAAGCCAGTCCATCATAGTATGTTGGTATAGCATAGACTTTGTTGTTTACTGTTAGGTCTTCCTGAAATATTGGATAGTATTTACTTTCAAGGAGAGATACTGGAAATATTGAAGTAGGAGCATTATATAGAATTGATGAGAAGTAAGGAACAAAGGAGTTTGGAATGCTAACAATATCAGGAACTTCTTTTCCGCTCTTTATTTTACTGTATAATGTGCTTGCATAGTATGTTGAAGGAACTTCCACATAATTAATAGTAATGTTCGGGTTTTGTTTTTCATATTCATTTATAAGGGATTGGTATATACTTTGATTTTCTCCTACCTCCCACATTGTAAGTGTAATTTTGTTATTTACTGTTTTGTTTGAGAATATTGCCTTGCCCAGTGTTGAAATTAATATAATTATTGCAAATATGATTATTACTATTGCAACTAATAAATAAATAACTTTCCTATTCTGACCTTCTGATGGTGGGGACTTGTATACTTCTTGACTAGATATGCTTACTTTATTTTCTGTTCCTAAATTATCCATGTATATAGCTTATTATATATACACGTACTTTCTTATTGCAAGGAGTTGTATTTAATTAACTTTCTTTGATGCTATTTTCTATATATATTTTAAGTTCTCTCCAGAGATCTTCTCTGTCCTTGGCATATTCTATAGTAGTTTTTAGGAAATTTAATGGATCTCCTGTTGTCATCCATCTCCCTTGTATCTTAACAGCAACAACTTTGCCTTGTTTTGCCAGGTTTGCTATTGCGTCAGATAACCATAACTCGTTATCTTTTCCTAGTTGCCTTTTTGCAATCTCTTCTAATACCTCGTTATTTAGTATAAACCTTCCAAATGTTATTGTATTTGATGGTGCTTCTTCTTTTTTTGGTTTTTCTACAATTGTTTCTACCGTTTTATTATCTGGCCCGAATTTAATAACTCCATACTTTTCTACTTCATCTGGTTTAACATCTTGTGCTGCGATTACAATCTTTCCTGGGTTTTTATTTGCTTCTTCTATTAACTGTTTTGTTGCGGGAATGTCTGCTTTTACAAGATCATCGCCAAACATGTATACGAAATTTTCATTTTTCTTTATTAAATTTTTTACTACAAGAAGTGGGGTTCCATTTCCATATGGAAGGAAACGCTTCTGTCTTACATATATGTAGTTGGCTTTCTTAGGGAGTTCTTGAACTTCCTTTAATATTTTATCTTTTCCGTTTTTTTCTAAGTGATATTCAAGTGCAATGTTGTTATCAAAATGGTCTTCTAATGCTCTTTGCCCAAGTCTTGTTACCATTATAATATCTTGTATTCCTGACTCTACTAACTCTTCAACCAAATACTGAACAATAGGTTTATCAATTATAGGGAGCATCTCTTTTGGTTGTTCTTTTGTTGCTGGTAAAAATCTTGTTCCGTATCCTGCAAGGGCTATAACTGCTTTTGTGATTCTTTTATTATCTTCCATAATTTTAGCCTATTGGGGAGGATATTATACTAATTTTATTAGAAATGCAATATTATTTGTGTTTTTTTTATTTCTAAATATAGCCTATTTCACCTTTTAAAAATCTATTTTTTATGTTATGTTTATATTGATTATGAAAGAAAAGCAGCATTCAGTTCCTCAAAATATAATGAGTGTTGAATTCAAGATAATTGGGGATATGTCTATGAAGCAATTTGCCTTTATTGCTATTCCTGCTTGTATAGGATTTATAATGTTTATTGCCCATGTTAGTAATTATATTACAATTCCCCTTACAGGTATTTTTTTACTTTTGGGTGTACTGATTGCTTTTATCCCAATTGATGATAGGCCTCTTGATGAATGGATTACCAATTTTTTAATTACTATTAAGAAACCCACTCAAAGGATATGGATGAGGGAATCATCAACCATTCCTTCTGTACTTGATATTCCTAAGTCCCCTACAGTTTCTCCTTCTAATAAGGAAATTGCAACATTTTTTTACCAAAATCCTTTTGATACTACTATAAAAAATAATGCATCTAACGTTGATAGCGCATTAGAATTAAAAGAAAATATGCTCAATGCAAATATAGATAAAATTAATAAATTGCTTACAAATGAAAAAATTGATACTAATTCAATATTGTCAACTTCTCCTTCCTCCCCAGTATCAAACAATAACTCTTCACCTTATATTTCTTCTGTCCCGAGACCGAGTACTCCCCAAAATTTAGTTGGTAGTAATAATAGTGATGATGGTTCTGTTGATGAAAAAAGAGAAATTGGAGAAAATCATACTAATGATAAGAATCCTGATGCTAATCTGCAGGAATCTATACCTTACAATAACGTAAATAGTGATAGTAATGTTGTATATGATGCGAGTAAATCTGATGATGTAGGTAATATTTCTACTTATCCTGCTGAAGAAAATGTTAATCATACTGATAGTTCTAATGTGTCTTCTCAATCTACTATTCCACAAAGTAATATTTCTGATATTAAAGTTGATAGTGATATTATTGAAAATAATAATAGTGTTAGTAATGATTCTGTGGTTAATTCCTCTAATAATACTATTAATGAGCAAGATAGTAATTCTAATCAATCTTCCTTAGGGAATACTCCGTCCTCGAGAGATAGTGAACTTTCTAAAATAATGGAAAGAATTAAACAGCTTGAGATGGAAAATTCTGAATTAAAAAATGAGATAAGTGCAAAAAAAATACCTGAAGATACTTTGCAGAGTAATATTGAAAAAGTTAAGACACGAGTTTCTTCTCAGCAGGGTACATTTGATCAGCAAGCATTAATTTCTAAACTTCCAGATTTTGTAAAGACCCCTAATGTTATTTCGGGAGTTATTGTAAATTCTGATGGTACTTTGATTTCTGATGCCGTTGTGATAATAAAAGATTCAAATCAAAAACCTATAAGAGCTGTAAAATCTAATCAATTGGGGCAGTTTTATACGAGAACAGCACTTTTGAATGGTAGGTATAATATAGAAATTAATGCTCAGGGATATAAGTTTAACTCTGTGGGTATAGAGTTGACAGGGTCTCTTGTTATACCTTTTATATTTATCCCTGTTATGCAGGAGAATAATAATTTGTAATATAATATTTTATGGATAGTAAAAAAACACCAATTATTGCAACAACTCAGGCTCATTTAGATATAGAGGAAATAAAAGATGATTTACTTGTTTTAAAAAATGGAAATGTTTGTCTTGTGGTTGAGACGTCTGCAGTTAACTTCTATCTTTTATCTGAGATTGAGCAAGAATCTAAAATTTATGCATTTGCGGGACTTTTGAATTCTTTGGGTTTTTATATACAAGTTTTAGTTCATACTGAGAACATTGATATTTCTAAATATCTTAAGTATTTGGATGACTTTAGGGAAAAACAAAAAGATCCAAAGGTGAAGTATCAAATAGACATATACAGAAAGTTTGTTAAAGATTTAATTGTGAAGAACAATGTTCTTGATAAACATTTTTATATAGTTGTCCCCTCTTTTTCATGGTCTACCCAAAAACCTTCTTTTACAAAACAAATGTTTGGAAAAGAAGTAAAGTTAACTAACATTGACAAAATTATTGAGCAGTCTAAGTCAAAACTCTTTCCCCGTAGAGATCACATTATAAGGCAGCTATCAAGGATGGGGTTAAAGTCAAAACAACTTACTACTGCAGATTTAATTAAATTGTTTTATAATATATATAATCCTATGAATGATAAACTAAGGGGAGATTTTAATCAGTATACTGCTCCTTTAGTATCTTCTACTATGCAGATGAAACCTATATGAAGATCCCGTTTTTTTCTAGACAATCTAATAAAAATGTTAGCTCAAGTGATAGTGGTGTTGAAAATTCTAATTCAGTACCTTCTAAGTCTACGGGATCAGAACAGGGAACAACTTCTAATACTAATTCTGCTTTTGAAGTGTTTGGAATGGGAATAAATTCAATAAAGGATATTATTGCTCCTCCTTCTATCGAAGTCGATTTTTCTAACATTAAAATTGGAGATAAATTTTTTAGAACATATTTTGCTCTCGCATATCCTCGGTATGTAACTCCAAATTGGTTATCTCCATTAATTACGTTTGAGCATTCTATCGATATTAGTATGTTTTATTATCCTATTGATGCTAAAGAGGTATTAGGACAACTTAGAAAAAAGATTGCAGAGCTTGAAGCTACAACTAATACTATGATTGAGTCTGGCAGGGTATTGGATCCTACAATTAAAGTTACTTTAGAAGATGCTAAAAATTTACAGGATAATCTAGCTAAAGGAGCTGAGCGATACTTCCATTTTGCATTATATGTAACTGTTAGGGCAGATACATTAGAAGAGTTGGATGACATATCAAAAAATCTAGAATCAACTTTAGGTGCAATGTCCCTTATAATTAAGCCAACAACTTTACAGATGGAAGGTGGTTTTCAATCAACTCTCCCCGAAGGGTATGATAAACTTTACTATACCCATAACATGGATACTACTTCCATAGCAACTACATTCCCTTTTGTTTCCTCTGAGCTTACTTCTGATAGAGGCGTGCTTTATGGTATTAATAAAGCTAATAAGAGTTTAGTAGTGTTTGACAGATTTGATCTAGAGAATGCAAACTCGGTTGTTTTCGCTAAATCTGGTTCAGGTAAAAGTTATCTTGTAAAGCTAGAAGCTTTGAGATCTTTGATGCTTGGTACTCAGATTATAATTATTGATCCTGAAAATGAATATGAAACTTTATGTAAGGCTTTAAATGGACTATATATTTCATTTACACAGGATGGTAGGGATAAAATAAATCCTTTTGACTTATCTGGAGTTTATGAGGAAGGAGAAGATGAACTTAGGTTTAAGATACTTTCCTTACATGGTCTCTTTAAGGTAATGCTTGGAAATGAAGGTGGGCTTTCTAGTATAGAGGATGCTATTCTAGATAAAGCTTTGATATTAACTTATAGAGATAAAGGGATTACTTTTGATCCTGATACCCAGGTAAAGGATCCTCCTCTAATGGAGGATTTGTACAAAGTTTTACAATCCATGGAGGAGCCCGAAGCTCATGAATTGGCTACAAGGCTTGAAAAATATATTAAAGGTTCTGCTTCTGGTATATTTGATACCCATACAACAGTAAATCTTGATAATGATTTTACTGTTTTTAGTATAAGGGATCTTTCAGATGAACTAAGGCCAATTGCTATGTTTTTAATGCTCGATTTTATCTGGACTAGAGTAAAAAAAGATCTTAGAAAGAGAATTTTTATCATTGATGAAGCATGGATTCTGATGCAATATCCTGATAGTGCTCAGTTTGTGTATGCCGTTGCAAAAAGAGCAAGAAAATATTACTTAGGTCTTACTACTGTGTCTCAAGATGTAGATGACTTTCTTTCAAATGATTATGGAAAAGCTGTAGTAACAAACTCTTCTATACAAATTCTGTTAAGGCAATCTCCTTCTGCAATAGATCGTCTATCTGAAGTCTTTTTCTTATCAGAAGGAGAAAAGAGTTTACTACTCTCTGCTGAGATTGGAGAAGGAATATTCTTTGTTGGAGCAAATCATGTCGCTATACAGGTCTTATCTAGTGAATATGAACATAAACTAATAACAACAAATCCTGAAGAAATTTTAAAAATGAGAGAAAATCCTGAAGCATCATCTTTAGATCGTATTGTTCCTAATACTGTTACAAATGGCAATTCTACTGAGGGAGTAATTGGTAATAATGATACTCAGACTAATCCAGAAGATAATAATAATGTACAATCTAATTCTCAAGACATAGTTTCTTGAATTATTGAGTCTATTTCCTAAACACCCCATGTAATGGGTATATTGTGAAATGGATTTATCTACATTCTAATTTCCTGGAGGTCATTTAATAATTCTTTATCTCCAAGCCCCTTAGCATTTTTTAATAATATCTGCATCATTACTTTTATATTAGGGACAGCTTCTTCATGCAAAGCTTTGGAAAATATTTTTTCATATTGCGGATATTTTCTACTTAAATCCTCAAGTTCTAGGTATACAGGGGTGTGGCTAAGTGCATCCACTTTGGAATAATCTATCCTTGTAGTGGTTAGGGTTGAGTAAAGCGCTTTATATTTTTCTGCAAAATTTGATGCAAATTCCTGGTCTTTTATAAATGGAGATAAATCCTCCTTTAAGTGGGATATATTTATATTTTCAACTTTATTATTTAATAATTGTAGAATTTCATCTTTTGAATATATTTTAAGAAGATCCCCTATTCTTTGGTAGTCTGGGTATATCCTCTTTTCCATAAACCATATGAGGTCAAAGTAATCTCTTGCCTTAAAAGGAGTATCTCTTTTTCCTTTTACAAACACTCTTCTTATAATTGCTGCAATTTTTGAAGCGAATAAATCTTTTAGAGAGTATCTATTTATTAGAAAACTAAAATCATGGGTGCTCTTTATAGACAATTCTTTTGTGTATACCGTTGAAGCCATAGGAGTAATATCTATTCTCAGGAATAAAATATTAGTCTCTGCAGGATTATTGTTTACTCCTAATTTTTCTAATATAGGGAATTTTAGGAACATTGTTCTCTCCCCCTTAGAAATCTTGGTTGTAATATCTTTATATTGAAGAGTCTTTCTAAAGTAATCTTGTATATCTTTTTCAAATTCATACACATTGAATTGTGTTATGTCTATTAAATCAAAGTCTAAGTCTTCTGATAATCTGGGAAGATCAAAGCATATTCTCAAGCAGGTTCCTCCTGTAAATAGAAAATTACTTCCATATTTTGAAGTGTAAATGTAGTTAAGTACATACAACTGTAAACTTTCTTTTAATAAATTTCTAAGATATAAGGGAGATTCTATATTTTTATTTTTGTCTACTATTTGTTTCAAGTTTTCCAATATCATATGATGATGCTTTGCATTATCTTATAAATTTTATTCATCTTGTTTGAATTTGCAATTTTGCAATAAGTATAAAATTCTATTAAGTCCTTTTTTGAGAATATATCCCAATTTATTCGCATTCCTTCTTCTATTTCATATTTCAAATTTTGTGAAATATCTCTTTTTAGGTATAGATAATCAAATAATGCTTTGCTTTTTGTTGCTGTCTTTATATTGAATGTCCCTGTTTTATTGATTGTAAATCCTGTAAAAAGGTCTTCTTTTATATTTCTATATATAAAGATCCCTAATTTATTCTTGTATACCCGTGGAGTTTTTATTGATACTGCAGTAATTGACTGAACTGCATCCGGTATTGCTCCGTTTAGATATAATACGTATTCCAATGAAATATATGAGGGGTATCTTAATACGTTTGATAGGAATTCCAGATACCCTCCCTTGTTATCTTGTAAATTATAAAATACAGAAGATGTATATACCCCATTTTTTAGTGGAACGAAATATCCTTTTTTTGTAAGTTGAAGTATCTTTGCATCAAGGTTCCTGCCAGTTTTCCCGATTAACTCCTTAGAGGAATGCTTGTTGAAATATGGTAGATTCTCCAGTTTTTCCATTGATTTTATTCCACATATACCAATCATATATTGGTAATTCTAGAATAAAATTATGTTTTTGTCAAGTATTTTATAAATAAATTTGCCATGCATGGCAATGCATTACTTTTGATACTTGTTTAATATTGTACCCAGTATGGAGCAAGTACCAAATTTGTCACAATTTGTTGGTAATATTACTTCTGTAATTATAACTATTGTTCAATCAGTCCTAGTACTTATTGTTATATTTCTTGGGATACAATTTATTATGTATTCTAATAACCCTCAGGAAAGATCTAGGCTTGGAACTAAAATCATATGGGTATTAGTGGGACTTTTTATAATATTTGGTGCTCAAAATTTTAGTCATTTTTTGCATGCGCTTATTCCTAGTTAGTATTATTACAATTTTTGCAATATTGTACTTTGTATCTTCTCCTGTTTATGCTAAGGAAAGCAATGGTACTAATTTTAGTACAAATTGCAATCAAAATAATATACTTTATTCAATTCAAAACATACTCTGTTCATTTGGATTTACTATAAATCAGTTTGTAGAATTTACTCCCAATATCTTGAATAGTAGGTCAGATCCAAATACAAAATTTGGTGGTATTGCATATAAGGAGTATAAGGATGGTACAGAATATATTGCTATCTCATTAGTACCTGTATTTCTTTTTATATGTATTATGCTGTACATTGGTGAAGCATCTGTTGGTCGGAGTGGTGTATCTATGCATGATTTATTAGTTAACACTATTTTTGCTATTTTTTTAATTTTACTTTCTCCATATATTCTATCTTACCTAATAACCTTTGTTAATGTTTTAGATAAATTTATCATCACAAATTTAATAGGTGTATCTTCTGGAAATTTGTTTACTCTTATATTAGGTCACTTTACCCAATTTTCTATATTTGGTTTATTTGAAAATGTTATAAAGGTTATTTTATATATTGCCTTAATTTTGGCATTATTTATTTTTTCCTTAGAATTTATTGTGAGATTTATATTGCTTTGGATTTTAATATTATTATTTCCAATATTTATAATCTTTTCTTTATTTCCTATCTTTCAGGGAATGTTTAGATCTATAACATTAAAAATCATAGAACTTTTATTTATCCAACCTGCATTTCTTATAGGAATTTCCATATTTGTTTTGATTGTAAATAGTACCTCTATAACAGGAATTCCCCAGTTTCTATTAGGTATCATAACTTTATATGCCTTATCTTTGATACCTTTTATTTTTAGTGGAAGTCTACATACTCCAGTACAAAATTTATCTGATCGTTTAAGATGGAACATATATAGTACAATACAAAAATTTTTAGAGCATAATGAAAAAAGTTAAAGTATTAAAATTTAAGAGTTTGAAGAATAATTATGTTATCTTATCATATGATTTTTACTGGATTGTTTTATCTATCGTGTTTAATATCATTTTGATTCTCTTTATTCATATAAATCTAAAAGTCAAGGTATTTTTACTTTCACTCACTCTTGTCTCCCTGTATTTTTTATTTAAGCAACAAGTTAAGGGGAGAATTATTATTATTTGGTTTTTTGATTTTGTGAAATTCTTTGTTAGAGAAAGAAAATTTTCATTTATATTGTATTACATTAGTATCCCTTATGAAGAGTACAAGTAGCTTTCTTCCTATTATTGGAATTAAAGATGGTATTGTAATTTTAAAAAATTCTTTTTATGCAAGATTAGTGGAAGTATTTCCTACAGATGTATCGTTTTTAGAAGATTCACTGAAAGAAAATTTCATAAAAAAGTATGAAGAGTTCCTTTTAGGTCTTAATTTGCAAATAAAATTATCTGTTTGTAATTTAATAACCTCTAAAGATAGTGTTCTTAAATATGTTAGAAATATAGAAAATGAAAAACTGAAATTACTGTATGAAAGTGAAATAAAGGCAACTTCATTATTTTCAGAAATTTATGAACAAAGGTACTTTGTAAGTTATATATTTGAGAGTAAAAGAAAATCCTTAATTTTTTCTAATGAATTTTTAGGTATTAAAAAATTAGTTACAAGTTATGACACTCAGTTGGAATATCTTTTTATTCACTTTGGATTTGATCATAAATTTATTAATAACTATGATGAAATAGAAATGGTTTTTTCATCCATTTATTTAAATATATGATAAATATTAAACAAAATATTACTAAAATATTCCCATTAAGTATTATAGAAAAATATAAGTTTGTAAAAATAAATGACGTATATTACATAACTCTTATATTTTATGATTTTCCATCAGAAGTAATTCCGTTTTGTCTTTTGGATTTTGTATTTTCAGGTGGTAATGTATTATGCTCTCAAATGATTACGCCTTTGGAGAAGCCTTCTGTTCTAATTGCTATTAAAAATAGAATTGCTGCGTTGAGTGCTAAGCGTCACTCTGACTTTTCAAAGGGAAGATTGAGGGATTCCTCTTTGGATATGGAAATTGCAAAATTAGAAGATTTTTCATATTCATTGATTTCTGGAAATTCTAAAGGTTTTTTAATGGCATCATACATAACCTTATTTAATCGTAATTTAAGTAAATTAAATGTACTATCTAATAATATTCAAATGCTTGCAGAGTCAAAAGGATTTACTGTACATCAATTGGATCTAAACCATGTAGAAGGTTTTCTTTATTCTCTTCCCCTTGCTACATATTCTAAATATCCTGGTATGGTATATGAATCTCAATCACTGTCGGCTTTAAATTTTTTGTCTGTAGGTAATCGATGTGACTATGATGGAATATTATATGGAGAAAATGTTTTGTCGAAGGCTTTATGTATTTTAGATATTTTTAAGCTTGAAAATTATAATAGTGTAATTTTTGCAAAATCTGGGGCTGGTAAGAGTTTTCTTGCAAAAGCTACTATTGTGAGAATGATATCAAAAGGTATCAAGGTAATTGTTATTGATCCTGAAGGTGAATATGTGAAGCTTTGTAAGTCTTTGGATGGAAAGTTAGTAAAGTTTTCTAGCAAATTTAAAGGTAATAATAACTATACCATTAATCCATTGGACTTATCCCAAGATGAAAGTATTGAAGATAAAATATCTTTTATAGAAGGTTTTTTAAAAAAGTATTGCACTAGGTTTGATAAAAATATCTTAGATAAAGCCTTATTGAAACTTTTCAGAGAAGTAAATTTTCCCACTTTTTTTGACTTATACAACATTTTAAAAGATTTTAAAAGCATTATGGCTGATGAAATTTTCCCAATTGCTAAGGGTTCTCTGTCACATTTGTATTCTAAGAAAACTAATATTGATATAAATAAAAGAGATAATTTAATTGTCTTTGATATTTCTGATTTAACTGATGATAATATTCCATTAATGATGTATGTAATTTTAAATTATCTTTGGAAGTTAAAGGACTTTTCTGTGAAAAGACAGGTCTTTATAGATGAGGCTCATAGGTTATTTGATAATTCTGAACTTTTAAACAATTTGAAGTCTCTAACGAAAAGAGCAAGGAAGTACAGTATGGGGTTTTGTTATATTACTCAAGATATTGGTGATGTTATTGATACTGATAAAGGTAGATCTATTATTGCTAATACCTCTCTAAAAATTTTATTAAAACAGGATAAGATAAATTTTGAAAAACTATCTCATGCATTATCACTTTCATCTGAAGAATTAAGAATTTTAACTAATTTGCCTATAGGTTCATCACTGATGTTGTATAACGACATACATACCCGTATTAAGCATTTTGCCTTTGAATTTGAGAAAAAATTATTTATTTAAGATGCTGAAATTTGTATAGCTTTTATTATATACCTTTGTGTTCCTATTCCTGGAGGTATGCATGTCATAAGTGTCAAATACTTTTTACCTGGAGGAGACTCAAGTACTGATATATCAGTAGGTGAAATAACACTTTCTTGTACTATTGAATATTTATATACTATGCCTTTATATTTTATATATATTAATTGTCCATTTTGTAGTTTTAATATATTTGTAAATATTCCAAGGAAGGAACTTGGGTACAAATCTGCAAACCATTGTGGGGCACTATGTCCATATATGTACACATTACCTACTTCTCCAGGTAGTGCTGTTCCTTTCATTTGGGCTAGTGAACTAGTTAGCACTGTCTCGTAAGCCTGTGTATTAAACCCATCTACATTTGCTTTAACAGGAATATTGGACAGTGATATTGCAGGAATTGATATTTGAAAAGTTCCATTATACTCTGCTGCATTTTGAGAATGTTGTGCATTAATAATTTTTTCAAAATATGAGGCAGAAGGATCTGCTTTGACTATTACATTTTTATATTTATGGAAAACAACATTATTTATAACATATTTGATTTCTGGAGATAATGCTATTGTTATGGTAATAATTCCTACAACTACTAAAAATATTGATCCATAATTAGGATGGAATTTAATTTTTTTGTAATTCACCCTTTGAGTTTCTTTTAACTTAATAGGTATTTTTTTATTTATACTGATACCTTTTTTGACATACATGTATCGTGCCATGATAAATTATTATAGCATTCATATATGTTATAATCATGCAATCAAATTATGAGCTCTAACTTCATTGCAGGTCGAAAACATAAAATTTTATTAATTGTTCTATCTTTTGTTGTTTCTGCATTTTTTATATTTTTATATATAAGGTACTCCTTTCATGTAAGTCTAAATTCTGATGTTGTTCAAGGTGTAGTAGAAGTTACTTCCATACTTCATGGTAATATTCTATTACATGGATGGACACTTTCTCCTGATAATTTTGTATTATCAGATTTACCTCTTTATTTATTTATTGGTTCTTTTTTGAAAAACCAGGTATTACTCTCTCACTTAGTTCCAATCATTATTTATCTATTAATTATTTTTACTTGTATCTTGCTTGCATTACGCAAGACATTGCATAAGGTTATCTCTCTTTTTTCTGTTTTTATAATAATAGGTATGCTACCTTTATTTACCTTAACGTCTTTTCTTCAAGGTTTTGTACATATAGGATCTATTTTAGAAGGACTATTGTCTCTATACTTTTTGATTAAATACATTGATGATAAAAAAAGAAAATATTTACTTATTTCTTGTCTATTTTTATTTCTTGCATTATTCTCTGACCCCTTTATAATCTGGATATTTTCGATACCCTATTTCATTTTTCTTATTTTAAAAATTAGGGATACTCTTTATAGCGCAGAGACTCGTAGTGTATATGTATTGTCTTTGGTATTTATATTAATAACATTTGCTGTGGCTGAACTCCTAAGGTATTCAATCCCTATGATTGGTGGATATACTATATCTTCCTTGGTTTATCAGTTTGCAACTTTTTCTGAAATATTGTCCCATGTGCAGACATTAATTCTTAATTTATTATATATCTTTGGAGCTAATTTTATGGGCCAGGGACTTTTTTCTCATCAGGCATGGGAAGCTATTTTACATTTAGGTGTACTTTTCCTTGTATTGTTTTTTTCATATGTATCTTTAAAGAAATATAAGAGTAGCACTGATGGTATAAACTATATTCTCTCTATTGGTATAGGTATTGATATACTTGCATTTATTTTTAGTAATTTTGCAGTCAGTAATACTTCTTCTGCAAGATACTTATTTCCCGTAATCATATTTGGATCTATTGTTGTTGCAAGGTCAATAGGAAATATTAAACATTTAAAAGGTTATATTTATGTTATTCTATTTTCAGTATTTTTTATCTTTTTAGCTATCTTTTACCACGATTCATCTTTGAGTCAAAAAAATTTATTGAATGAATCAAATATTAAAGTTGCTGATTTTCTTTTAAATCATCATTTAAACTATGGTTATGGTTACTATTGGAATTCTTCTATTATTACAGTTGAGACTAACTCCTCTATTAAGGTTAGAGCAGTTGTTCCTTCTTTAAATAATAAAATTCTTGTACCCTACCTATGGATATCTTCTCGTACCTGGTATGGTACGCATTATGCAAATTTTATTGTTTATGATAAAAATAGTAGTGATTTTAGGATTTTTGCAGTTGATTCTATTGGGAAACCTGCTCAAATTTATCATTTCGGAGAAGATACTATTCTTATTTGGAATAAAAATATAACACCATATATTTGATTTATATGTTAAAATATTTTCATAAATTATGAAGGATTATTATAGTGTTCTTGGTGTTTCTAAGGATGCAAGTGATCAGGAGATAAAACGTGCTTTCCGAAAACTTGCTGGAGAATATCACCCAGATAAAAACAAATCTGCCAATGCGGCGGAAAAATTTAAAGAGATAAATGAGGCATATTCTGTACTTTCTGATTCTCAAAAAAGACAGAATTATGATAGATATGGAAATGCTGATTTTCAAGGATTTTCTCCTGGTGGAGGTTCTTCTTCAGGATTTTCTGGAGGAGGAGATTTCTCTTCAGGTTTTGGGTCTAACTTTGGTGGATTTGAAGATATTTTTTCAGATCTATTCTCTTCGGGTTTTGGAAATTTTACAGGACAAAGTCAAAGAGAAACTGCAGTAGAAGATTTAGATATTAGGTTAGGAATAGAGGTTGATATGAGTAAAATTATAAATGATATTGAAACAGAAGTATCATTTTATGTTATGTCAAAATGTAAGGTTTGCTCAGGTTCTGGCTCCCGTAGTGGAAAATCTCAAGTATGTTCTGTATGTAAAGGATCTGGTCATGTAAGGAAAGTAACGCAAAGTTTTATTGGGAATATAGCTATTGATAGTATTTGTTCTAATTGTAAAGGTAAGGGTCGTATTATTACTGATAAATGTAATGGTTGTTCTGGAGCAGGAAGAGTTCGTATATTGAAGAAAATGGACATAAAGATCCCTCGTGGGGTTGAAGATAATACAACTCTGCGTTTTCGTGGAGAAGGTTCTATTGGTGAAAATAATACTTCTTCTGGAGATCTATTTATTACTGTTCGTGTTAGAAATAATACTAATTATAAAAGAGACGGTAATGACCTGGAAACTTCAGTATCTATTGATATTCCTACTGCTGTTCTAGGGGGTATTATTCCTATAAAAACTTTATATGGAAATGTTAATTTAAAAATTCCTGAGGGTACATCATATGGGGATAGATTTGTTATAAAATCTATGGGACTCCCAGCTATGCATGGTAGGTCTATTGGTAATTTGTATGTTAAGGTAACTATAGTTACACCTAAAAAACTATCTGCTGAGGAAAAACGAATTTATAACCTTTTAAGAAGATAGATCAAACTCTTCTTGTTTAGATGATGAGGGTATTTTTTTCTCTTGTTGTGTAGTGGAATTTTGGGATATTACTTCTTTTATTATTTTAAAATCATCTAAAAGTACTTTTTTCATACTATCCCTATATAGTCCTACTGCTGGATGGTATAAGGGAATTAGCTTTATTGTATCCTTGTAGTTATAAATCTTTCCATGTACTTTAGATATAATAAATTCAGGATAAAAATAGTGTAATGAGTATCTCCCAAGAGTACATATAACCTTTGGTTTAATGAAGTCTATTTGTCTTTCAAGATATTCCTTACATGATTCTATCTCTTCCTCTTCAGGGTCTCTATTTCCTGGAGGTCTGCATTTTACTATATTTGTTATGTATACCTCACCCCTTTTCATATTTATGCTTTCAAGCATTTTTTCTAAAAAGTTTCCTGATGCTCCACAGAAAGGAATTCCTTTTTTATCTTCATTTTCACCTGGAGCCTCTCCTACAAATATTATATCTGTATGTACATTTCCTTCCCCTGGAACTGCATGGGTTCTTGATTTACATAATTTGCACTTGGTGCATGATATTACCTCTTGCGCTAAATTGTCCATAATATATTAATATCTTTCTGGTAGATATATTTTTAGATTTTCATTTGTTATGATCACCTGGGAGGTTTCCTTTAATAGTATTTGTTTTGCAACCTTTCTTGCAATTGCCATTATTGTTCTTTCTAGTTCCCTGATTCCTGCTTCATAACCTAGTGGTCTTATTATATTATTCCATACATCTACATTAATTTTAAATGTATTCTCTGTTAACCCTGTTTCTTTATATACCTTAGGAAGTAAATATTCTTTTGCAATTGTCATTTTTTCTTCATCTGTATAAGAGCTGAACCTTATTATTTCTAATCTGTCAAGCAATGCTGACGAGATAGTACCAAGATTATTTGCAGTGAGGATGAACATGGCTTTTGATAAATTTACAGGGAAATCAAGGTAATGGTCAAGGAAAGAAGTATTTTGTTCAGGATCCAATATTTCAAGTAATGCCGCGAAAATACCCGATCTTAAATTTGCTTCATCTGAAATTTTATCAACTTCATCTAGTAGTATAACAGGATTGGATGTTCCTGCTCTTGTTATTGATTTTATGATATATCCTTCTTCTGCGTCAGGGTTTACTTTTGATTGTCCTCGAATCTCTAGCACTGATGCCATTCCACCTAGAGATATTCTTACAAATTTTCTACCTAGAGCCTCAGCTATAGATTTTGACATTGTTGTTTTTCCTATTCCTTGAAGACCTACAAAACATATTATTGGCGCAGCCTGATCTATGTTTAAATTCATTATTGCTAGATATTCTAATACTCTTTCTTTTACGTTATTGATCCCGAAGTGGTTTTTATCCAAAACTGATTTTGCGTGTTCCAAGTCTAGATTATCTTCAGAATATTTGTTCCATGGATATGTTGATATAACATTAATGTATCTTGACAAAGTTTCGTATTCTGATGAATAATTTTCAAATTTAGACATCCTTTCTAGTCTTGCAACTAAAAGATCCAGTTTTTCTTTTAAATCTTCAGGAATATCTAAATCTTTTAATTTATCTTGTAATTTTTGTATATCTTCTGTCATACTATCTTTCCTAATATAAATCCTAAAATTCCTGCAATAGCCCCTATAACTAGCATTTCAAATGCGCTCTGTGTTTTAGACTTTCCTGCAAAGTTTGCTTTTGTTATGCCTATAAAAATTAAGGTTATTGCTGTTAGTAGTATTGAGAATATAACATCTTCTCCTTTTATAAAAATAAAATATGGAATTACCGGAATTATTGCACCAAGTATAAATGAAATTCCTATGAAAATACTGTCTTCAATAGGAGAGGATATTGTTATATTCTCTCCAGTTAGTCTTGAAAGTAAAAATTTTTTAGAATTATTATCGTAATGTTTCATTTCTTTTGAGATTAAATTTGCATCCTTATAAGAGACACCTTCATTTTCTAGTATTTTTTCTACATCCTTTTGATTTTGTATTTCTCTTTCCTGCTTTACATTTATCTCTTTTTGAGATTTTGATCCAAGATACATTCCCGCTGCCATAGATACTGCCCCTCCTAATGCGGCAGAAATTGCCGCAACTATTATTAAATAATTACTTTCTGCTACAGATGATAGAGTTGTTGTTAATACCAAAATAGATATAAGTCCATCCTGCATTCCAAAAATGATTTGTCTTGTCTGGGATAGAAATTTATTTTTTCTCATATCTCTTTATTATATTTTATTAACACTACTTTTCAAGGAGTATTCCAATTTCTAATTTCTTTCTTTATATGATATACTTCTTGCATTAATTAATATACTAAAACTATGGCTGTTCAATCAGATTTTTTGCTTGCTATAAGACAAATTGCTTCCGAGAGAGGTATTGATGCTGAAGAAGTATTAGGTGCTGTTTCTGAGGCAATTGTTGCTGCATACAGGAGGGATTTTGATCCAGATAAAGATGCAGAAATTACTGCAAAGATTAACGATGATAATGGTTCATTTTCTATTTTTATTGATGGAAAGGAGGAGAAGACCCCTAGGGAATTTGGTAGAATTGCATCTCAAACAGCAAAGCAAGTAATTTTACAAAAGGTTACTGAGGCTGAAAGGGATTCTGTTATGGCTCAATTTGAAAAGAAGATGGGAACTTTAGAGATGGGTGTTGTTCAAAGGTTTGATGGCCAGAATGTTATTGTTGAGATAGGTAAACTTGCAGCAATCCTTCCTCCATCAGAACAGATATATGGAGAAATGTATAGGCCTGGAATGAAAATTAAAGTTTATTTAAAAGAATTTACAGAGACTCCTTTTGGTCAGAAAAGGATTGTTGTGTCTAGATCTTCAGATTTGGTTATTAAAGCTCTATTTGAAAATGAAATTCCTGAGGTAGCAAATGGTACTGTCGTTATAAAAGATATTGCTCGTGAGGCAGGAGCTAGAACTAAGGTTTCTGTAACATCTGATGTTGCTGGCATTGACCCTATCGGTGCATGTGTAGGTCAAAGAGGTATGAGGATAGTTGCAATGACCAATGAACTTGGGTCTGAAAAAATTGATATTATTCAGTATGATGAAGATATTCAGAAGTATATTCGTAATGCTTTATCTCCTGCAAAACCTTTAGAGATTACATTAGATGAGGATGAGAAAACTGCAAAAGTTATAGTTGCTTCTGATCAGTTATCTCTTGCTATAGGCAAGGATGGTCAGAATGTTAGGCTTGCAGCGAAACTTACAGGGTGGAAGATTGATATAGAAGGTGATTCTCCTGAAGGTAATAATGAAGATAATGTAGAAGTTGAAAGTCAGGAAGAACCTGTATCTGATAGTGTGTCCTCAGAGGCAAGCAATTCCTCAGAGGAAGAATAATTTTGTATTGTACTCTTTATACAATTTCCTTTTTACTTATAGTTGATTGTTAAAATTTGTTGTCTAAATAACAAATTTTTTGTTTTAGTGCTTTTTTTTATGATATACTCTTATTAAATGGCTCAATCTAAAGAAAAAAAACAAAATACTATTATTGTAAGACGACCTCCAATAGTTACTTTAATGGGGCATGTTGATCATGGAAAAACTTCAATTTTGGATGCGATAAGAGGTGCTAATGTTGTATCTCAAGAATCTGGAGGTATAACGCAGAATATATCTGCTTTTAGTGTAAAGTTTGATAATAGAGACATTACATTTGTTGATACTCCAGGTCATGAATTATTTAATGGAATGAGGGAGAGAGGTGTGTTAATTGCTGATATTGTATTACTTGTGATTGCTGTTGATGATGGTGTAATGCCACAAACGCTTGAAGTTATTGATCTTATAAAAAAGTCAAATCTAAAAACAATTGTTGTCTTTAATAAAGTTGATCTTCCTAATGCAAATATAGATAAAATTAAAACTGATCTTGCAAATAGAGGAATTCTTCTTGAAGGATATGGTGGAGATATTCCTTTTGTTCAGATTAGTGCAAAAAATAAAAAAGGAATTAACGATCTTTTAGATATGATATTCCTTCTGTATGATACTATGGATGTTAAAGAAAGTGATTATAAAGACTCTCTGGTAGTGCTTGAGTCATATAAGGATAATCATATAGGAAATGTTAGTTTATGTTTGGTTGAAGATGGAAACATGTTTCCTGGGTATTACATAAGAAGTGGTAGTGAATTTCTAGGAAAAATTAGAATGTTAAAAGACGGTAATTTCAATTCAGTAAAAGAGGTTTCTGCTGGGTTACCCGTATATATTGCTGGCGCAAATTCACTTATTCCTATAGGTGAAAGAATTTATTTTTCAAAAGATAAAGATGTACTTTTATCTTCTATGTCAAAAAGTGAAAATGATCTTCTTGAGAGTATGGAAGATAATACTGGTGGTAGCATTGAAGATATATTTCAAAATCAAGGAAATCCTGATGAGAAAAAAATATCCATTATTCTAAAAGCTGATAGTACAGGCTCTATTGATGCACTGAAGAATGCCTTAGGTAAGATTGATAGTGGTGAAGTAAAGGTTTCTGTAGTGAAAGCTGAGAGTGGTGATGTTTCTGATGAAGACCTTACTTTAGCTAAGAATACCAGATCTATTATATTGGGTTTTAAAATAAAAATTCCGCCAAGATTAAAACATGTTGCAGAAGCCCAAAGGATTATCGTTTTAAGTTATGATGTTATATATCAGCTTGTAGATGATGTTATTGGTGCTATTGAGGCATTAATTCCTCCTGAAGAATATGAAGTTGAGGTTGGCAAAGCTAATGTTATTAATGTTTTTACTCTCTCTAACAAATCTTCTGTAGCAGGAAGCTTAGTAGATTCAGGTAAAATTATGATAAACTATAGGTGTAAGATTGAAAGAGCGGGAGAAGTGATTTACTCTGGTAAAATTTCTTCTCTAAAACATTTAAAGGATTCTGTGAAAGAGGTTGCAGCTGGAAGTGAATGTGGTATCATTCTGAATCCTGTTTTTACTGCTGAGGTAGGAGATGTAATTACATGTTTTAAGGTTGAAAAAAATTGATCTGCCCAATAATATCTGAGTGTTATGAATAATAAAGATTTATTGGAATTACAAAATTTATTAAAAACTAAGTCTAATATCCTTATTGCTTCCCATACAAGGCCAACAATAGATAGCATATCTTCTATTATTCTTTTATATAAACTTCTAAGCTTACTATATAAAGATAAAAAAACAACCATTTATCTTCCTAATTTACCAGAGCGTTTAGGGTTTTTAATGAAGGTTGTTTCTGATGATAATATTCCTGTAATTAAAGTATTGGAAGAATCTAAATATACTATCTCTATTCCTAAGAAGATAGCTCAGATAGATACTGTTAATTATATACCTGATGAGGATAACTTTACTTTGAATGTAAAGTTATTAAAAGGTGATCTTGATACTGATTCAGTGAAAGTCAGTAGAATTGGGTTTACATATGACCTTGTGATATTAGTTGATACTCCGTATTTGAAATTTACTGGACAGCTTTCAAAGGTAATTATGCCTGTTAGATCTTCACTTTCTATTATGAATATAGATTCTCACGCAGATAATTCTCATTATGGAGATTGTAATATCACGAGAGATAAATTAAGTACGTCTCAGGTATTACTTGAATTATCCAATGATTTGAAATTTAATTTTGATAAAGAATATTTAGAGCTTATACTTATTGGGATATTGTATAAATCTGATCTATTACGAGCTTCTAATATTCCTTTCGATGTATTTAAGGATATTTCTTCTCTTGTAAGCCTTGGAGCTGATATGTCTTATGCCATAAGGTGTATTTCTGGTAGTTTTGATCTTCAAGACCTAAAGGTTAAGGAATCCGTAATTAGGAATGCTCAGGAGGGAAATATTGGTGATATAAAATATGTGAGATCTTCCGTTGATGGTATACTAGTTAATCCATATGGATTATTAGAAACATTATATATTCGTGATATCAGCTTTGCTTTTATACTTTCCATTATTGATAAAAAGGTAAAAGTATATGCTAAATTCTTTACTTATGATCCTGGGGTTAGTAATTTATCTTCAAATTTTGATGAGGTTAAGTTTGAGGGAAGTGTATATACTTTTAATACCAATAAGTCACCTGAGGATGTTTCTAAAATACTGAGTTCCCTGATGAATTAAGATATTCCCTTCATTGATAATTTGAGTCTTCCTTGATCATCTCTCCCAAGTACCTTGACTTTTACCATCTGTCCAATTTTTACAACTGTTTCTGGACTTTTTACAAATCCGTCCTTCATCTCAGATACATGTACAAGCCCTGATATATTTGGACTTACATCAACAAATGCTCCAAATGTAGTAATCTTTACAACCTTTCCATCATATACCTTTCCTGTTTCTGCCTCCTGTGTAATGTCTTTTATCATTTTAACAGCTATCTCTCTTTGTTCTTTATTTTGAGCAGATACAGATACCGTCCCATCTTCTTCTACGCTTACATCAGCTCCAGATTTTTCTATTATACCTTTAATAGTTTTTCCTCCTGATCCGATTATATCTCCAATTTTACTTACTTCTATTTGTATAGTTTCTATAACAGGTGCATATTGTGAAATATCAGTTCTTGATTGTGATATTACTTCAAGCATTTTATTTAAGATGAACTCTCTACCTTCCTTAGCCTGTATTAAAGCTTTTTTTAATACCTCTACAGGGATACCTTTGAGCTTGTTATCCATTTGAAGAGCAGTAATACCTTCTCTTGAACCTGCAACTTTAAAATCCATATCTCCAAAGTGGTCTTCTGGTCCCTGTATGTCTGTTAATACTACATACTCACCCTTTTCTTCATCAGCAACAAGTCCCATAGCAACACCTGATATTGGTGATTTTATAGGTACTCCCGCTGCCATAAGAGATAGAGTTGATCCACATACTGATGCCATTGAAGATGAACCATTTGAAGCTAGTGTTTCTGAGACAACCCGTATTGCATAAGGAAATTCAGATAAAGGTGGAATTTGCCTTTCTAATGCTCTTTCAGCTAATGCTCCGTGTCCAATGTCTCTTCTTGAAGGGTAGTATAGGTTCTTACTTATCTCTCCTACTGACCAGCCTGGAAAGTTATAGTGGTGCATATACCTCTTTATTTCTTCTCCATATATGCTTTCTATAAGTTGACCTTGTTTTCCTGCAGCTAAAGTTACTATAGATAACACTTGTGTTTCTCCTCTTTGGAAAAGTGCTGATCCATGAGTCCTTGGAAGTATATCAATATCTATGTATAAAGGTCTGATCTCATTAAGCTTTCTTTTGTCTGGTCTTACCTGCTTATTTAATATTCCTTCCCTAGTAGTCTGTTTTTCCAATTTTGTTATAACCTCACTTATTGCCCCAACTTCATATTTATCTTTTAAATCTTCTATAATATCTTTAAATAGATTCTTATCTTTCTCTTCCCATATGGACTTTTCAATTCTTCCATAGTATTTCTTTTGTATGAGATCACACAATTCTTTGTCTATGATATGAGGTGTATATTCAAATTCCTTAGGTTCTATTTCTTTCAAAAACACCTCCTGTAACTCTAATATTTTTTGAGCACTTTTTTGAGCGAATTCAATGGCTTCTACCATTCTATCTTCTTTTATACTATCAGCCCCTGCCTCTATCATTGATATGGAATTTTCTGTTGCTGATACAATTAAATTTAGAGAAGAATTATCAATTTCTAAATTTGTGGGATTTAAGACAAAGTTACCTTCAACCTCTCCAACCTTTACACTTGCAACTGGACCTTCAAATGGTAATCCTGCAGCAAGTAGTGCAAGCGATACAGCATTTACTGCTAGTATTGAGGGGTCATTTAGTTTATCATATGAAAGCACCGTTACTGCAATTTGTACTTCATTTAAGAAATCATCCTTAAATATTGGTCTAATAGATCTGTCTATTATTCTTGCTTTTAATATCTCATTTGGAGATGGTCTCCCTTCTCTTTTTATAAATCTTGAAGATGAGATCATTCCTCCTGCATAAAGTTTTTCAATATATTCAACTGTTAATGGAAAAAAATCTACGCCCTCCTTTGCTTCGCCAACAACGACGGTTGCAAGCACTACAGTTTCTCCCATTTGAGCTAATATAGATGAAGTTGCTTTTTGAGCAAGTCTTCCAGTTTCAAAGGATATTGTGTGATTTCCTATTTGAGATTCCTTTTTGACAATATTCATTATTTCTTCAATCCTAACTTTTTGATTAATGTTTGATATCTTGATTTATCTTTATTTTCGATAAATTGGAGAAGTCTTCTTCTCTTCCCTATAATCTGAAAGAGTCCTCTCCTTGAGTGGTTATCCTTCCTATTTTTCTTAAGATGTTCAGATAGTTGAACAATTCTTTGTGAAAATAGAGCTATTTGAACCTCTGGAGATCCTGTGTCCCCTTCGTGTGTTTCAAATTTAGATATTAACTTGTCTCTTGAAAGTTTTGAAATATCAATTTCTTCCGTTTTTACCTTAGTAGCTTCTACCTTTTTTATTTTTGTTTTTGATACAGTTGCCTTTGTTTTAGAAACTGTCTTTTTTTTAGCAGTTGCAACTTTTGTCTTTTTTTCTATTTTTTTTGCCATTTTGAACAAAATAACAAAACCCCATAACTAGAGTTTTGTTCTAATATAATAACTTTTGAGTTAATTGGTAAAAGAAGCTTAGACTTAAGGTTATCAGAAAAAGTCTTAAATGTCAAAGTTTATTGAAAATATTTTTTGTATGTATAACAATATTATTTATATCTCTTTATTTAGTTGTTTTATATTGTATATATGTAATGATTTTGTCAGTTTGTTGTATATCATGAGTGTTTAGTGATATACTCATAAACTTAATAAATTAATATATAGAATATTTATCGTTTGTTATATAAGTTTCAAGTATGTCAGATAATCTGCGTGTTATCCCGTTAGGAGGAACCGAAGAAGTCGGTATAAATAGTACAATTTTTGAAAATAAAGAGGACATTATTGTTGTAGATTTTGGACTTGGTTTTTCAGAGGATGATGTCTACGGTATTGACTTCATTATTCCAAATTTCGAATATTTAAAACAGAATAAATCCAAAATTAGAGGTATTGTTATTACTCATGGTCATCTTGATCATATTGGAGGTCTTCCTTATGTATTAGATCAAATAGGAAATCCTCCTGTATATGGTACTAAAATGACGGCTTCCATTATTAGGGATAAGTTAAAAGATACTAAAAAATTAAAAGATTCCCGTGTTATTGAATTTTCACCTGATGATACATTTAAGTTAGGGTCATTTAATTTGTCATTTTTTAGGGTTAATCATAATATTCCTGACTCTGTTGGTATTGTTATTGGTACTAAATATGGAAATATTGTACATACTGGGGATTTTAAATTTGATAATACTCCTTTTGAAGAACCCGTAACGGAGTATGGAAAAATTGCAAAAGTAGGAATGGAGGGTGTTCTTCTGCTTCTATCTGATAGTACTAATGCTACTAAAACAGGTATGTCTGTTTCTGAAAGTAGCATTACTCCTGTTCTTGAAGGAATTATTGTTAATGCAAAAGGAAGGGTTATTGCTGCAACTTTTTCATCCTTACTAACTCGAGTAAATCAGCTTATATCTCTTGCATATAAACATGGAAGAAAGGTTGCAATTTCTGGATCTTCCATGATTAGTACTGTTAGTATTGCAAAATCTTTGGGGTATTTAAAGGTTCCTAAGGACTTATTTATAAAGATAGAAGATGTTCCGAAGTATCCTGAAAATGAGGTATTGATTATTACTACTGGAGCTCAGGGTGAGGAAAATGCAGGCTTGATGAAAATGATTATGGGAGAGCATACTTCAATTAATATAAAAAAAGAAGATACAATATTGCTTTCATCTTCTGTTATACCTACTAACGCATTTTTGGTACAAAAATTATTAGATTTTCTTGTTGGCTCAGGAGCACATGTTATTCATCAGAGTATTATGGATGTTCACGCTGGAGGTCATGCACATCAAGAGGATCATAAGCTTCTTTTGAATCTTATTAAACCAAAATACTTTATGCCTATTGAAGGGTATCAATCTTTCCTTGATACACACATACAAACAGCTAAATCTGTTGGCATGAAAGAAGATAGTATTCTTTTTCCTCGTAATGGTCTTGTTTTCGAATATGAGGAATCTAGAGGTTTTATCAAGAAGGAAAGAATTAAACATGCTCCTGTGAGAATTTCGGGAAATACAATAGGAGATTTAGGTAATCGAGTGATGAAAGAAAGGGAACAACTTTCTGGTCAAGGGCTTGTTACTGTTCTTTTTAATATAAATTCTGATCATAAGCTTATATTACCTGTACACGTTATCTCAAGAGGGTTTGTATTCTCCAAAAAAAGTTTTCAATTAATAGATATTTTGGAGAAAAAAGCGCAATCTTTGTTTGAATCTCATTTTGAAGGTAAAGAGTTCGAAACTTCTGATGTAAAGGAATATATTTCTAAAAGATTACAATCTTTCCTATTCGAAAAATATGGTAAAGATCCTCTCATATTAGTTATTGTCAATATAAATGGAAATTCAAAATATACGAGCAACAGTAGTCAGTAAAAAAATTGTTAATAATGAAGCTGTTCTGTTGAATCTATCTGCTCATATGCCTATTGAATATAAAGCAGGACAATATTTTTCATTTATTTTTTCAGAAAAACTAAGGAGGTCTTACTCTATTGTTTCTACTGATTCAGATAGTACCATCTCATTTGCTATAAAGGTGGATGATGGTGAAGGTTTTTCTGCAGTTTCAAGCCTTAAATTAGGGTCTAATATTGATATTTTAGGTCCATTAGGAAAGTTTACATATGTTGATGATGGATCGAATACCCTTGTCTTTATTGCAACAGGAATTGGTATTGCTCCTATTAAAGGCATTATAGACACTTTAATTAAAAACTCTTTTAGTGGAGTTATATATTTGTTTTGGGGAGTAAGAAAAGAAAAAGGATTTATTTTTGACTTTTCCTTATACCCTATTAAGTTTACTCCCATAGTTTCTTCTCCAGATGGTCCATTTGACAATGTAGGTCATGTACAGGATTTTATGAAAAAACTAGATTTTAATAGCAATACTTCTTTTTATATATGCGGAGATCCTCTAATAGTTAATGATATTAGGAGTTTTGTTAAGTCCAATTTTCATATTTCCCCTGATAGAATATATGTAGAAAAATTTTAATTTTGTGTTAATATATCTTATATAATCTAAAAAATTATGGTGAAACTTAATATAGGAGATCAGGCTCCTGAATTTACATTAAAAGATTATCACGGTAATAATATTTCTTTGTCATCTCTCAAAGGAAAATATACTGTTTTATACTTTTACCCCAAAGATGACACTCCAGGATGTACTATTGAAGCAAAGTCTTTTAGAGATAGTTATAAAGAATTTGTTGATATGGGAGTGAATGTTATTGGTATTAGTGTTGATAGTGTCACCTCACATAAAAATTTTTGTGAAAAATATGCCCTTCCTTTTCCTATTCTGTCTGATGAAGGGAGAGAAGTTGTGAATTTATATGGGGTATGGGGTAGTAAGTCATTATATGGAAAGGTTTTTGAAGGAACTAATAGAACTACATTTATTATTGATCCAGAAGGAAAAATTTCTAAAATTTGGAAAAAAGTTAATGTTAAAGTTCATACTCAAGAAGTTTTTGATTACTTACATTCAGTTATAAAATAAAGTTTTGCAATTGGTTGTTATATCTATAAAAAGTTCCTATACTATTTTTTATGGATAGTCCCAATTTTAATATATTAGACCTCTCTACAAAACAACTTTTAGAAAAGTTTCAATCCTCTTCAACTGGTTTAAAAGATTCTGATGTAAGAAAACATATAGCTATTTATGGATTTAATACTTTTAAAAAAAACAAAAATACTGTTTTTTCAATGTTTTTGTCTCAATTTAAAAATGCTTTAATTATTCTTCTTATTGTTGCTCTTATTATTTCAATAGTTCTGGGACAATTGTCTGATGCAATTGTTATTGGAGTTATTGTATTTTTTAACTCTTTAATAAGTTTTCTACAAGAATATAGGTCAGAAAAAGCTGTTGAGAAACTATCTAAATTGATTGAGATGAATGTTACTGTTAAAAGAAATGGTGACAAGATAAGTGTTCCTCAGTCACATATTGTTCCTGGAGATATAGTTATTTTACAGGAAGGTAATATTGTTCCCGCAGATATTTGTCTTATTTCCTCTGATGATTTTGAAGTAAATGAATCTCAATTGAGTGGAGAGAGTAATTCTATATTAAAGTCCTCCCCTTCTAATGACTCTGCCTCTATTACAAAAAATTCTTTAGTATTTGCTGGCAGTACAATTGATAAAGGTGAAGGTGTTGGTATTGTTTATGCTACTGCAAACTCAACTTCATTAGGTAATATTGCAAAGCTCTCTTCGGAAACTGTTAAGATAACTCAATATCAAAAAAATCTTCAAAGTTTCAGCACATTTTTAATTACGGTTACTCTTTTTACCCTACTTATCGTCTTTGTGTCAAAAATTTTAATAACAGGGTCTTTTTCTGATATCTCTGGGCTTTTTATATTTATTGTGGCTCTAGCAATTTCTGTCGTTCCTGAAGCTTTACCTGTAATTGCTACTGTTACTATGTCATATGGGGCTCTACGTCTTTCTAAGAAGCATGTTATTGTGAAAAGGTTATCTTCTCTTGAAGATTTTGGAAATATCAATGTCTTATGTACTGATAAAACTGGAACCTTAACTGAAAACAAAATGAAGATAGAAAAACTTGTATCAGAAAATGATACTTTATTTCAAAAATTTGCATATGCTGAAATTGAATCTGGCACGCATCATAATAGAAAATTTTTAAGTTCATATGATCTTGCGTTTTCTGAATTTGTATCTTCTGATATAAAACAGCAATCTAAATCTTTTCATATAATTAAAGAGCTCCCTTTTGATCCTGTTGCAAGGAGGAGACGTATAGTTTTCGAAAGTAATTCTGATAAGAAATACTATCTTGTGGTTTTTGGAGATTTGGAAACATTGACGGGTATCTCTTCATCTGAGAGGAAGTCTTCTTATTTGAAGGACTTTGAAAAAGAAGGGAAATTGGGGCTTAGGCATTTTGCTATAGCTTATAAGGAGATAGTATATAAAGATGATTTTGATATCATTAAGAATGAAACAAATTTAATACTTTTAGGTTATGTCTCATTATCTGATCCCCTTAGGAAAGATTCATCTTCTACAATTAAACTTGCTGAACAGCTTGGTGTTGGAATTAAAATTTTAACAGGTGACAGTAAGGATGTCTCTGAGTATGTTGCAATAGAGGTTGGTCTTATTAGTAAAGGTGAGAGAGTATACTCAGGTGAAGATCTTTCTAAGATGACACCGTCGGAGTTAAAAGTTGCTGTGAGCTCAGGAAAAGTATTTGCTAAAGTTTCTCCTGAACAAAAATATTCAATTATTCAAATATTAAAAGAAGATAATATTGTGGGATATCAGGGTGATGGTATTAATGATGCCCCTTCTTTAAAGCTTGCAGATGTTGCTATTGCAGTTGAGGGTGCGACAGATGTTGCTAAAGATAGTGCAGATATAATTTTACTTCAGAAGAGTTTGAGTACTGTTATTAGTGGAATAGAATATGGTAGATCTATTTTTGTAAATATTAACAAATACATTAAATATACAATGGTGGGTAATTGGGGCAATCTTTTTGCCCTGTCATTTTTATATCTGTTTAATACTGCTTTACCACTACTCGCAGTACAGCTTCTTTTAAGTAGCCTTATTACCGATATACCTCTTGTTACAATATCTACTGATAATGTAGATAGTAGGGAAATTTCTGTGCCTGAAAAATATGATGTGCATTCCTTGATGTTTATATCTATTATTTTAGGAATGCTCACAACAGTTTTTGAATTAATATTTTTCACTACCCTAAAAAACTATTCTCCTGCTTTTTCTCAAACCAGTATTTACATAGCAATAACACTACTTCAGCTTGTTGTTATATTTTCAATACGAAGTAAACTTCATTTTTGGAAGGCAAAAGACCCTTCATATCCTCTTGTTGGAGCAATGCTTGTGGTTTCTATTATCAGTGTAATTATTCCTTATATATCATTTACAAAGAATCTATTTCATTTTATAGCTTTACCAATGTCTGAACTTTCATTTATTATTATTATGGTCCTAATATACCTATTTTTATTGGATATCCTTAAGGTTTGGTACTATAAAACTTTTGAAAAAAATTTAATTTATTCTTCCTAAATTTCCCAACGATTAATTTTATACTTTATATACCAATGTGTAATGGATTTATAAAATTGTAGGTTACTACTTTGTCTTATGGGTTGCATACTAGTGGGTATGTGCCCCTGGTGCAAATATATTTTCACTAAGGTCTATAATATATGATTGTTTTTGTAAGTTAGGTCCAATGTTATTATATTTTTTCTTTTATTTTATTGAATATATACATTATACTTATAATATCAAATATGAATTACATATCTATTTTATTTTTTATTCGTAATGAAAAAGTTCAGAGTTAATGGAGTTCAACTATCCTCTCCTGTTTTTTTTCCAGATGCTACAAGGGGTGTTATACGTGGAGTTGATTCGGAAGATTTAAAAATGGCAGATATCGAGGGTGTTATTGTAAATACATATCATTTAATGTCTCATCCCGGGGCTGGTGTTATTAAAGATGTAGGTGGAATAAAAAATTTCATGAACTGGAAAGGTTGTGTTATTTCTGATTCAGGAGGTTTTCAACTTTTATCAATGATTTATAAGGATAGTTCTTTTGGAAAAGTTTCCCATGAAGGTGTTATTTTCTATCGTAAAGGAAATAAAGTACTTTTTGGCCCAGAAAAATGTATCCAGACTCAGTTTGCTATTGGTTCAGACATTATGATATGTTTGGATGATTGTCCTGCTGCTGGATCTGATAATAATACCAATAAACTTAGTGTATCAAGAACCATTGATTGGGCAAGGAGATGTAAAAATGAATATTTAAAACAGTTGGAACAGAGAAAATTATCAGATATTTCTCGTCCATTATTATTTGCAGTTATACAAGGAGGAGATGATAAGGGAGAAAGAGAACGGTGTGCTTTTGAGCTTAGGAATATAGGTTTTGATGGTTTTGGATTTGGGGGTTGGCCTCTTGATACTGAAGGTAAGCCCAATTTAGATATTCTTTCATATACTGCCTCATTGATGCCAGATAATTTGCCAAAGTATGCATTAGGTGTCGGTAGCCCTCAATCCATTATTGATTGTACTTTAATGGGGTATGATATATTTGATTGTGTTCTACCTACAAGAGATGCAAGGCATAAAAGGTTATATGTTTTTAATAAAAATCCTGCAGATATTAACTTTACTTTGGATAAAAATATTATTGGATACATATATATTGTCGATGAAAAGTATGTAAGAGATAGCCGACCTCTTAGTGAATATTGTGACTGTTACTCTTGCAAAAATTATTCAAGAGAGTACATTTCTCATCTATTTTCTATAGGTGATTCTCTTGCTTCAAGACTTTCAACAATTCATAATTTACGAACTTATACTTTACTTATGGATTTGTTAAGAAAATATGATAGATAATATTGTTGATAGTATTGTATCTTCTAAAAAATATAAGGGTATATATCCAAAAACAGTAGAACGGATTGTTAGAGAAACTTCTAGGCGTTGTGTCTCTAAGGATGTTGAGAAAAATTCTAAAAATTTACTTCATCAAATTTGGGGATCATATTATACGCATTATCCAGATTTTGAAAAATTAACTGATAATTTAAAAAAAAATCTTCAAGACAGTAATGATATAAAGGAGACTATCCTTCCTATTCTAAAAATTCATTCCTCAACTGCAGAAAGAATACCTATCTCAATTGATTTTTATAAAAAGATTTTTGAAATTACTGGCAGTCCTTCTTCAATTGTGGATATTGCGTGTGGTCTTAACCCTTTAATGTTTCCGTGGATGAGCCTTGCTTCAGATTGTAAGTATTTATCTTATGATATAGATATATTTGAAGTTGAATTTTTAAACGATATATTTTCTATATTAGGTCAAAATAATAGATTTAAGTCATTTACTGGGGATATATTTATAGATTCTTTTCCTTATTGTGATATAGTTTTTATGTTAAAGCTACTCCCTCTTTTATATTTACAAGATAAAGGGGAGGTAGTTAATATTTTATCTAATCTTGAGTGTAATTTTATTATTATATCTTTTCCTACTAGAAGTTTGTCTGGAAAAAATGTAGGAATGGAGAGTAATTATTCTCATATGATAGAAAGTATTATTAATACTCAGAAATGGAAAATTAGTAGATTGGTTTTTAGATCAGAGTTAGTTTATGTTATAAAAAAATGATTATACCCTCGTGAACCTGTTTATAAGGTTACCATTAACCTTTACTTTTCCAAGAAATTCCTGATATGGTCTTATCCATATAAGTCTATCTCCATATTCAGATTTATATATGATAGATACTTCTTCTGTTTTTTCTATGATACCAACCTCTAGGATAATATATGTATTATTAGGATTTTTGTAATGTACCCACCTCTCTCCTATATGTACTTGTTTTAGAATATCAGTAATCTTTTGGCTTAAACTTTTTGTTTTACGATCTACTTTATTTGATTTCACAATATTTTATTCTTATAATAACTTATATATTATGAAAATATCTAGGCTTTCTGTTTTATTTCTTGTAAATGGTATTTTTACTTTAATAGGTAGCATTATTCTTTTTTTTATGCCCTCATTAATCTTTGGAGTTTCTGGTATACAATTAACTTTAGGTACTAATTTTATAGTATATCTTCTTGGGGCAACTTCTGTAAGTTTATCTATTCTTTCATTTTATGCTGCATACTTATTAGATAAGAGTTCTATCAAGGGGATTTCCATTACATTTTTTGTTTTTCATCTTACAACAGGTATTATTGGTATTTTTGCGATATGGAATGGTTTGAGTAGTCTTATTTGGGGGAGTATCTTTATTCATTTCTTCTTCTCCTTATCCTTTCTTATCTTAGGGGTACTTAATAATAGTTTGTAGGTAAGTATTGAATTTCTATTCGGAGAGGGTGAGATTCGAACTCACGATTCCAATTTTGTTGGAACACTGTTTTTCGAGAACAGCCTGATCAACCTCTCCAGCACCTCTCCTCATTATGGTTTTGAATATGCTCCCGATAGGAGTCGAACCTATACTCGCCAGATCCGCAATCTGGTGCTTTATCCATTAAGCTACGGAAGCATATAGCAATTATACATTACTACCTTTTTTATACATAACTATTTGGTTATTAAAAAGTGGATGCTGCAGATGCATTCTGAGAGATTCCTCCCTGTAGAGTGCCTCCTATACTTATTGAATTAAGTAGAGATTGCGCAGATTGTAGTTGTGAATTATTTTGTATTGTAGGTACATAAGTTGAATTTTTATTTATGGTAATAGTATTATTTGCCAGTGCTCCTTTCCATTGTGAATTACTTATCATTTGTAATATATTAAAAATCAAAGATACTATAAATAATACCCCAAGTATGATGCAAATCCATATTAATCTCTTTACTATCCTTTTTTCTTGTAATGTATTATTTGTCTGTTCCATAATTAATTTCCTGTATTACTGTTATTAGTGCCTGAACTAGATTTTCCTTGAGAGCTTGATGTTGCAACAGCAACAATTAAGTCCTTAATCGATGTGCGGTAGTTTCTTAACTCACTAATAGTATCTTTCATGTTTGTATTATATGTAAGTAATTGGCTTTTTGGATTGCTCTGTGTACATGTGAAAGATTCAATTGATGATGTATCGTCACTTAATTTTGTTCCTACATCTGACTTTTCTGTATCAACTTCTCCTATTAGAGCATCATAATTGGATACGCTTTTTCCTGAAGGTAGTACTTTGGTTGTGTAATAATCTTCTACTTTTTGTTCTATGTTGGAAAATTTGGTTTCTATATTTTGTGCAAGCTCATTAAGGTGTTCTGATCTGGTTTTAATTGAATCTTCTCTTGCCGCGCATTCCTGTTCTTTTGTGTGAGCACTACTTGATTTATTTGTATCTGAGTTTGTGTTTGAATTTGTATCAGTATTTGCCTGTTGGGCAAATATGAAGATATTGCTTCCAATAGTTAAAGTAAATAATATTACAAGTGCTGTTATAAATATAGAAAGGAATTCTATTCTTTTCATACTTTTATATAATATAAATATCTCTTTTATTAGTCAAACATTAAATTTCTATATATACCCCGTCTATCATCTTTGAAAATCTAGACTGTTTTGTTTTTAAGTCTTTATATGGAAGATATTCTCCCAATATTTTTGATATATCTGATTTTTGTTTTTCATTAACAAGATATATTAATCTTGCTGGAATTTTTTTCTGTGTGTCAATGTTTAATATCAATTGATTATCTCTTTGCGAAAACCAGTAACAGGATAAGTCACTGTATGAGTATTCTCTATCAAACCATACAATATGATGGTCGGTAATTGTATGTTCAATTTCTTGAGGTGGGTATCTTGTCATTGCATAAATTACAAATCCTAATGCAAGTATTACCAGTATTGTGAAATATTGTTTAATGAAAAGAAGAAGTACTATGAATACTAGTAACCATAAATACACAGTGTATAGCTTCTGGTTATCCCATCTTTTAAATACCCTTGCAGGCGCTTTCCATTTATATAGCACTGTTATTTCTTCTTGTTTAGTCTTTTTGTCGTATTTTTCTTCTTTGACGGATGTAATTTGGCTTTTTAGCGATTCTAACTGACTCTCAAGTTCTGCTATTTTGTCCTTTCTCTCTTTCTCTTGCATAATGAGACAATATTACTTTTATTACTTATGAATTGCAAGTTTTCTTCCTCATGAATAGGTTCTTTTTTAGTGGTAAATATGTTAGGATACTTTTGCATAGACTGTATCATGAAAAAAACTCTTAGGTTTATATTTATTACTTTAATTCTTCTTTGTGTTGCTGTTTTTGGTACGATGTTTCTACTTCATGGGAAGAATATTGCTGTGCTTAATCCAAAAGGTCTTATTGCTAGTAAAGAAAAAGGTCTTATAATTACAGTATGCCTTTTGATCTCTATTGTTGTTGTTCCTTTATTTTTTTTAACTATATTTACTGCATATAAGTACAGAGAGGGGAATGATGGGGCTAATTATTCTCCAGAGTGGGACAGTGATCCTTTGTTAGAGATTATATGGTGGGCAATTCCTGCCGCAATAATTCTTGTCTTATCTCTAATTGTATGGCACACTTCCTCAACTTTAAATTACTATAAGCCCATAAAGTCAAAAGTGCCACCAATTACTATTCAAGTTATTTCTCTTGACTGGAAATGGCTTTTTATCTATCCAAAAGAGAAAGTTGCATCAGTAAATTTTATTGAGATTCCCCAAAATACCCCAATAGATTTTGAATTAACCTCTGATACAGTGATGAATGCATTTTGGATTCCAAACCTTGCAGGGCAAATTATGACGATGCCTGGTATGGAAACTAAGATACATATTCTAGCATATAATAAAGGTACATATTATGGTGTGTCTTCAAATATTAGTGGTTCAGGATTTGCAGGAATGAGATTTGCTGTCCAAGTTTCTTCTTTAAAAAATTTTAATAAATGGATAGAATCAGCTAATAGGTCATCAAATATTCTTACAATGACAAGTTATAAAAAATTAGCTAAACCTAGTTCATATAACCATAAAAAAATATATTCTTTGAAGGATACGGGGTTGTTTAATGCAATAGTTGAAAATTACATGGTTCCTGTATTTGGTGGTCCAATTATGTTGACAGATTCAAAGGGGTAGTTATGAATATCTTAGGTAAACTTTCTATAAATGCACTTCCTCATGACATGGTCACCTTAGGCGGTGCTATGATGATGATTGTTGCTATAATATTTGGTATTTTTTATGTTACATATACGAAAAGGTGGAGTTGGTTGTGGAAAGAGTGGATTACTACCACTGACCATAAGAAAATTGGTGTTATGTATATCTTTGTATCTATTATAATGGGGATTAGAGGTTTTGCCGATGTGGTTCTTCTAAGAACTCAGCAAGCTACATCTGTAGGTGCTTCTCATGGTATAGTTTCTGCTAATCACTTTCAGCAGATTTTTTCCGCTCATGGTGTCATTATGATTTTCTTTGTTGCAATGGGGTTTCTGTTTGGTATTGTAAATCTTGTTTTGCCTTTGCAGATTGGTTCTAGGGATGTTGCTTTTCCCTTTTTAAATGCCACTAGCTTTTGGTTGTTTGCTGCAGGTATGGTTCTTATGAATGCATCTTTGATAATAGGGAACTTTACATATGCAGGATGGCTCTCATATCCTCCTCTGTCAGAGCTTAAATACAGTCCTGGTGTAGGTGTTGATTATTGGATTTGGTCGTTACAAATTGCAGGTTTAGGCAGTTTATTTTCAGGGATAAATTTTCTTGTTACTATAATAAAGCTCAGGTGCAAAGGAATGGCTTTAATGAAGATGCCTCTTTTTACATGGAGTGTTTTTGGCACCATGTCTCTTGTAATTTTAGCATTTCCTATTTTGACTGTTACTCTTGCACTTTTATATCTTGATAGAACTATTGGAACTCATTTTTTTACTGCTTCCGGTGGTGGAAATATGATGATGTATGTGAACCTCATTTGGTCGTGGGGACATCCTGAAGTATACATATTGGTACTTCCTGCATTTGGTATTTTTTCGGAGGTGGTATCTGTTTTTTCCAGAAAAAGACTTTTTGGTTATAGATCAATGGTTTTAGCAATTTGGGCAATAGTATTTTTATCTTTTATTGTATGGCTTCATCATTTCTTTACAATGGGGGCAGGGGTTGATGTAAATGCTTTTTTTGGAATGATGACTATGATTATTGCCGTTCCTACGGGGGTAAAAATATTTAATTGGCTTTTTACAATGTTTAGGGGAAGAATTAAATTTAATGCTTCAATGATATTCTTTTTAGGGTTTATATTTTTATTCACTTTGGGTGGTGTTGCTGGTGTTATGATGGCAGTACCTGCAATAGATTACCAGCTACATAATAGTTTATTTCTTGTTGCCCATTTCCATACAATGATTGTTTCAGGTGTTTTATTCGGGGATTTTATAGGTGTAATGTATTGGTTTCCTAAAATTTTTGGATTTAAGCTTATTGATGTATATGGAAGAGTTGCTGCATATCTTTGGATAATAGGTTTTGTTGTTGCATTTGGACCTTTATATATACTAGGTCTTATGGGGGCAACAAGACGTCTTGACCATTATCCTGCATATACGGGTTGGCAACCATTATTTATTGTTGCTGGGGTGGGTGTATTTATTATTGCCTTGGCAGTACTATTTCAATTTATTCAGCTTATTGTCTCTTATAGAAAGAGGAATGATAATATTGATATAACAGGAGATCCTTGGGATGGCAGAACCTTGGAATGGTCGACATCTTCTCCTCCTCCATTTTTCAATTTTGCTATATTACCTGAGGTTAGTAATAGGGACGATTTTTGGGAGAAAAAACAAAGAGGTTTGAATAGCAATAATAAGGAATACACTGATATTGAGATTGTAAAAAATACTCCTATTGCTATGTATATAGGTTCAGCAGCTTGTCTTTTTGGATTTTCTGCAGTATGGCATATATGGTGGCTTTTAATACTGTCTTTGATTGCAGTTATTGTGTTTATTATGATAAGAACAACTGATGAGGAAACTGAATATATACTTACTGCATCAAAAGTTGCTGAAATTGATAAAAAAGTACAATGGAAGATATAGATACTCAAATACAAGAAGCTCCTAAATATGATAAGACTGATGATACCATTGTATTTGGTTTTTGGATTTATCTTATGACTGATTGTGTTCTCTTTGCAGCTCTTTTTGCTGTTTATGCTGTGTTGCACAATAATACATTTGGGGGGCCATCTGGTTCCCAAATTTTTTCTCCTCACTATGTATTGATAGAAACACTAGCCCTACTCTCTAGTAGTTTTACTTGTGGAATTGGACTTATTAGTGCCTATAACATGCAAAAAAATAGGGTTATTGGTTGGTTTTCTGTAACATTTTTATTAGGTGTTAGTTTTGTAATTATGGAAATTGTAGAATTTGCGCATCTTATAAATGTAGGGAATTCTTTTAAGAGGAGTGCATTTTTATCTTCATATTTTACCTTAGTTGGTACTCATGGATTACATGTTACTGTTGGGCTTATTGGAATGCTTATACTCATGATTCGTATTTATACCAAAGGACTTACAAAATCTTCTGTCAGGCGTTTAACTTTACTCAGCCTTTTTTGGCATTTTCTTGATATTATATGGATATTTATATTTACTATCGTTTATATGATGGGAATTGCATAATATGGATATAGAGACACCTCAAATAATTAGTGACTGGAGAGAGCATGCAGCAGAAGTTAAGGTTTATATAGTTGGGTTTGCACTTTCTATACTGCTTACTCTAACTGCATTTGTTATAACAATTGCTCATATATTGTCGGGGTGGGAAATAGTTGCAGTACTTATATTCTTAGCTTTAATTCAGTTATTTGTTCAACTTATTTTTTTCTTCCACATAGGGAGTAAGGCACAGTCAAAATGGAATTTATACATTTTCCTTTTTATGATTATGATTGTCTCTATTCTTGTAATTGGATCCTTATGGATTATGACTAATTTAAATTCTAAGATGATGCCTACTACAAAACAAATGATTCAATATATGAATTCTCAGGGGGCAGCTTTGTGAAAAACATTTCTAAATACTACAATTTGGCAAAACCAGGAATGGTTTATGGAAATTTGATTTCTATTCTGGCCTCATTTTTTCTAGCATCAAAGATTTACGGCTTTCATCTTACTACATTGATATTTGTCGCTTTAGGAATGTCATTTGTGATAGCGTCTGCAAGTGTTGTTAATAACTATATTGACAGGGATATTGACTCGCAAATGGAAAGAACTAAGGGTAGATCTTTAGTATCTGGAAATATTAATGGAAAGAGTGCAGTGCAATACGCTCTGGTGTTAGGGTTAATAGGGTTTTTGTTTTTAGCTGTAGGTACAAATGTTACTACTTTTCTAGTAGGTGTTTCAGGTTATGTTGCCTACACTGTTGTATATAGTATTGCAAAGCGCACAACTATATATAGTACTATTGCAGGTAGTTTTTCAGGAGCAATGCCTATTGTTTCTGGATATACTGCTGTTTCTGGAAAAATTGATTGGGAGGTTTTGATACTTTTCTTCATTCTTGTTTTGTGGCAAATTCCACATTTCTATTCAATTGCTATTTACCGTCTTAAGGATTATAAATCTTCAAAATTAAAAATCTGGCCAGTTAAGATGGGAATATTAAACACAAAATGGCATATCATCTCTTTTATCCTTGTTTTTTCATTATCTGTAGTGGCACTATTTACGTTTAAATATACTGGTTATGTATATTTATTGATTGCTTTATTATCCTGTATTGTATGGTTTTTCTTTGGAATTTTGGGATTTTTTATAAAGGATAGTAGATGGTGGGCACGTAGGATGTTTTTTATATCTCTTTTTGTACTACTCTTTATTTGCGTAGGTATGGCTATATAACCTGTTTTTCTAAATTAGCTGCTGGGTCCAGTATGGGTTTATGGCTTTCTTTTGAATACTTTTCTTCAAATTTAAAAATTGTTTGTTTTACAAGCTGGAGAGATCCTTCGATTAAGGGAGTGATTCTTTGGAACACCTTTCCTTTAGCTTCATATATCAGTTCTCCATTGTCACCAATGAAATTATTATGACTGGCATTTCTGACATTTTTGAAACTTTTAAATTTTTTGTAGTTATCATTAGTTTTATCAACTAGTCCATCTTCCGCTAGAGCGTTAATAATTTGAGTTATAACTACTATTGTTTCCTCTTTTTTATCATTTTTTATTACCTTATAAATCTCCTTAAAAAATTGGTCAATTGCCATAAATGTTTCAAGTACAAATGCAATTTTTATAAATCTATCTAACAGGGCTAGTTCATGTTGCCCTTGTTTTTCTAAATTTTTATAAAGGTTATTCTCTTCATATAGATGATTATACATAGATTCAAATTTAAGAATTGCAGTACACGTATTTATAACTTTATTAAATACAGATAACCTAAAATCCCTTTCATCAATAATATTTATATTTTTTTTAACTTCATCTCTTACCTTTCTTATTTTTACTTGTAAACATTCCAACCACATATATTTTATCTAGGTTTAAAATTTATTTAGTATTTATTATACTATAGTGTTATGAAATTAACTCTTAAAGAAAAAAAACAAGAAACTCCTGATGTTACTTCATTTGTCTTCATTTCTGGTAGTGAAATAGGGTGGCAGGCTGGTCAATATTTACATTATGTTTTGCATCATGAGCCTACAGATGATAGAGGTTCTGACAGATGGTTTACTATATCATCTGCTCCTCATGAAGGCTTTGTAATGTTAACAACTAGATTTGCTAAGGACAATGGTAGTAGTTTTAAAAAGGAGTTGGAAGGATTGAATGTTGGTGATACTGTTGAATTTTCAGACTTAGATGGTGATTTTGTACTTGAGAATGTGAAAGAAAAATATGTATTTATTGCAGGGGGGATTGGGATTACACCATATAGGGCAATATTAAAAGATCTTGAAAATAAAGGTAATAATGTTGATATTATTCTTCTGTATTCTAATAGAGATAGTAACTTTGTATTCAAGGATGAGCTTGATAATATATCTAATCCAAGTCTCAAGGTTAAATATATTGAAGGTAAGGTAGATGAAAAACATATCAAAGATAATGTTTCTGATATAAAGGATAGAATTTTTTATATCTCTGGACCGGAAGGTATGGTTGATAGTATTGGGGAGGAGTTAAAAGGTTTAGGGATTAGTGAAGATAATATTAAACAGGATTGGTTTCCTGGATATGATTAATATCTCTTTGAATATTATTTAATCTGTTAGTGTCTGTAGCACTTTACAGTATTGGTATAACCCTTCAACGCTATCTGGTCTTATCCACCATATAGGTGTTTCTGGTTGCCTTATAAGTTCTGGGTGTGTACATTGTATGAATCCTGGTTGAAGTCTTGATGTAATAGGCCATTCTTCTAATGGTATACTTCTTTTTAATCCTCTTATCCGTATAGGTGTTATTCCCGTAAATGTTTGTCCTAACCTCTCTGTTATTGCAATATTTATTGCTACATGGTGAAATTGGTTAGGAACTCCAGGAATTCCAACTAAAGCATTTGGGTCAAATGCTTGTGTTCTTGTTATATTTGAATCAATGTCGTAAGCGAATGATGCGTGTGTTGTAAGGTATTCTACTATTTGTGGAAATTTAGTGAAATGAGCAGTGTACCCTTGTATATATTCTTCAAATATTTCTTCAAAAGTTAGTGGAGATCCATTAGCAGTTTCCCATGCTATTCTCCACATTCCTGGGCCATATTGGTTATCCCAACTTGCCTCCATTAGTCCTCTTTTACTTCCTAGGTACCCTGGTCTTGCTACGGTTTTAAATTTTCTTGGTTTAGGTATGTATTCTTCAGCCACAATTTCTGTGTATTATTCGGAGAGGGTGAGATTCGAACTCACGAAGAGATTTCTCCCTTGACAGTTTTCAAGACTGTTACCATCAACCGCTCGGTCACCTCTCCTTGATATATTTTTTAGAATTATACATTTATGCTATGAGTATATGCAAATTTTATACACTATAAAAATGTAGTATAAACATTTTTCATGTTAGATACTAACTTCTCTGCTATTACATTTTGAGCCTTAACCCATTGGTAGTTTTGATATATTATACATTGAAAGATAACATGGTAGTCGTGTTTGATTGATGTTTGAATATTTTTTGAGGCAAATCCTGAAAAATAATTTGGAATCGGCGGGGCAATTCCTTGCGATTTCAAAAAAAGTGAAAATTGGCGGAGAGGGAGAGATTCGAACTCTCGCGACCCTTTTGGAGTCCTAAGGGTTTAGCAAACCCTCCCCTTCAGCCTCTTGGGTACCTCTCCTTATTTGGTGAGTATATCAAAATTGATTTTGATATAAAAGGTGATTGTTTGTATTTAATATATTTTAATAAAATGTGATATATATAATTAGTTTCGATGCTAGATCATTGAGTATGTATAGGGTGGTATTTTTCAAATACTGTTCCATTTCTTCCTTTTCTAGTCAATATTGTTGCGTGTCTCTTCCCTGTTTCTCTATATATAATATGAAATTTTTTTCTTAATAAATTTCCTGTTTGTGGGTCATATTCTTCATGGATTTTAATTTGTCTTCCTCCTTCAGTATCCTTTGTATTGGTATCCCTTATATATGTTCTTTCTAGAATTACTCCTTCTTCTGAGTATCTTGTGGTTGTTGATATATACTCACCTTTTCCTTGTGGGTTGCGAGAAGTTCTTTCCTGTGAGGTAGGGTTTAAGTGAATATCTAGAGTGACAATATTCCAATGAATAACTCCTTCTTTATCATGAAAGCACTGTTCATGTTGAATAAGTCCTTGACTATCCTTTCGTGTGTATGAGTAGTCAGTAAAGTCTTTGGAACGTAATTCTTTTGATGATGGTGGTATACCTGGAAGTACATCTTCTCCAGATATTCTTCTTACGAATCCTATGTAATCCCCTTCAGCTGTATAAAAGTGATTTGTGTCCCCACCAGTTATTTCGTATTTGTATGGATAAAATCGACTATCTTTTAAATTTAGTGTTTCCTCTTTCATATATAGATATTATATCATGTCTTATAGTGGTTGTTAAGGGGGTACGATTTGTGTGGCTATGTAGTTGTATATAATTAAAGTTTTGTTTAGTATAATTAACCTTATGAAATCGCATAGATCTATATTTCTCATATTTTTCATACTATATTTTATTATTTTGTCTGTGATATTTATAAAGTTATTTGCAAAAGGGATATTTAATAATACTGCCAATAAAGGTAATATCGTATCTTCTGCTAGTTACTCTCCATATACTAAGTTGCAACTTATGAGTTTTGCTGAAGGTATAAATCCATTAGGTTATAGTTCTTACAATGTTGTTACTGATGCAAAATCTGGTACTTACGAAAGTTTATCTATAAATTTATCTGGATCTAATTACCCCCATGATAGAGATAAACTTATTTCTTACTATATTACACGAGGATGGTCATATAATGTTGGAAATAATTCTATTACGTTTAATATTGGCTCAATTTCTGTTACCTATACTTTTTATTCCAGTAGGATATTTGTACAACTTATTATTAGTACAAATGGTATAAGTAAAGCTAAATTGGACTCTGTGCTTGCATTTTTACCTATTTCTATTGGCCCATCTGAGGGTACTCCCTTTTCTCTTGCTGGCATGGTAAGTGCTCTAGATTCTATGTCTCTTTCAGGTGTGAATGCAATAACTCCTACTAGTTTTACATTTTATTCTTCTAGGTTAAGTAAAATATCCTCTTTTACAGACAATACTCCTATTGAGGTTTTAAAAGGGATTGGAATTATTGATAGTAGTGATGAAGGTTATGTTACTAATGTATTAAATCAATATATTTCGCAGTTCAAAAGTTGGGGATATTACCCATTTACTGTTTATGGCGCAATTATAGACAATAATGCTATATATTATTTGAAATATGGTCTTGGGGGTATAACTGTTGAAGTAAGTATTTCTCAGAAGAATAATTATTCGGTAGTAAATTACACATTAGAAGTGTCTGCATCTTCATCTTCTGACTATATTTCTCAATTTTCTTCTCAAGGTTGGAAAACAACTTTTAATTAAATTTTAATCTGTAGTTTACAAATAAAATTTGATATGGTATATTCTGAGTTGCAATACAACAAAATTGCTTGTATAATTGCTTATTATTTTATTTTAGTTAGATAATTTTATGGTAGCTTTTGATAGATCTAAACCACATAAAAATGTAGGAACAATTGGTCATGTTGACCACGGAAAGACTACGCTTACTGCTGCAATATTGAAAGTTCTTGGTTCTGCAGGTTTTGCTGCTCAGAAAAAAGATGTTAATTCTCTTGATGCTGCACCTGAAGAGAAGGCAAGAGGAATTACAATTGCTACAGCTCATACTGAATATGAAACAGAGAAATTTCATTATGCTCATGTAGATTGTCCTGGACACGCTGATTATGTGAAAAACATGATTACTGGAGCAGCTCAAATGGATGGAGCTATTCTTGTTGTTGCTGCAACCGACGGTCCTATGCCTCAGACAAGAGAGCATATTCTGCTTGCTCGTCAGGTTGGAGTTCCTAAAATCGTTGTTTTCTTGAATAAGATTGATATGGTTGATGATCCTGAACTTGCGGAGTTAGTAGAAGTTGAAATTAGAGAATTACTTTCAAAATATGAATTTGATGGAGATGCTACTCCAATAATTAGGGGTAGTGCTCTAAAGGCTCTTGAATGTGGATGTGGAAAAACTGATTGTGAATGGTGTGGTCCAATTTTGCAACTTATGCAAAATGTTGATGATTATATTCCTGTTCCTGAAAGGGCAGTTGATAAACCATTCTTGATGCCTATTGAAGATGTATTTTCTATTGAAGGTAGAGGTACTGTTGCAACAGGTAGGGTTGAAAGAGGAACTTTGAAGGTAAATGAAGAAGTTGAGATTGTAGGACTTGAAGAGAAGGTTAAGAAAACAGTTGTTACGGGTATTGAAATGTTTAATAAGTCTTTGGATGATGCAAGAGCAGGAGATAATGTAGGTTTACTGCTTAGAGGATTTAAGAGAGAAGAGATTCAAAGAGGTCAGGTTATTGCAAAGACAGGATCTATTACTCCTCATACAGAATTTGAGGCTGAAATTTATATTTTAACTAAAGAAGAGGGTGGAAGACATACTCCTTTTGTTACTGGATATAGACCTCAATTCTATATAAGAACAACTGATGTAACAGGGGAAATTTCTCTTACAGAAGGTACTGAAATGGCTCTTCCAGGAGATAATGTAAAAATGATTATTAGGCTTATTATGCCTGTAGCCTTAGAAGATGGAATGCATTTTGCTATTAGAGAAGGAGGAAGGACTGTGGGTGCTGGAGTAATTAGTAAAATATTAAAATAAATTTTATTTGCTCTTTTTATTATGGATAGAATAAGGGTTAAACTAAAAGGATTTGATGTTCAAGTACTTGATAAGTCTGCTCAACAGATAATATCATCTGCTGTATCTTCGGGTGCTAAGACATCAGGTCCTATACCCTTACCAACGAAGATAAAAAGATACACTATTAATACTTCACCTCATGTAAATAAGCGTGCTATGGAAAGTTTTGAGATGAGGATTCATAAAAGAATTATAGATATTCTTTCTCCAACAAGTAAGACTATTGATGCCCTAACTCATCTACAATTACCTGTTGGTGTAGGAATTGAGATTAAGTAGTACAAAATATATTGTTATATTAAAAATAGAAGCTTAGAAAACTTCTATTTTATTTATTGATTAAAAATATGAAGGCTTTACTTGGAATAAAGAAAAATATGACTCAAGTTTTTAAAGATAACGGGAAGGTTACTCCTGTAACTTTAATTGAAGTGGCAAACTGTTTTGTTTGTGGAGTCAAGAATAAAGAAAAAGATGGTTATGATAGTACCGTTCTTGGTCTTGGTGTAAAGAAACATCCTTCAAAACCTGAGATTGGGAAATATAAAGGGGTATCTGTTCCTAGGTATATTAAAGAAGTGGGTGTTATTGATGGTGTTTCTGTAGGAGAGAAAATTTTGCCTTCAGCTTTTGAAGTTGGTAGTAAGGTTAGTGTTACTTCAAAAACTAAAGGTAAGGGTTTTGCTGGTGTTGTTAAAAGATGGCATTTTAAAGGGGGGCCAAAGACTCATGGAGGAGAATCTGGAAAATGGAGACATCCAGGATCTATTGGTTCTAGAACAACTCCTGGTAATGTAAAGAAAGGTAAGAAAATGGGAGGTAGGATGGGAGGAGATATGAAGACTATTACTCATTTAGAAGTTGTTGATATAAAGGATAATATTTTAGTTCTACAGGGCGCTGTTCCTGGAGCTACAGGTACTCCTGTAGTTGTAAAAGGCGAATAATATTTTATGAAAGTGAATATATATTCTCAGAAAGGTGAGAAAAAAACAAAAAAAATAGAAGTGTCAGATGAAATTTTTGGATCTAAGGTAAATATAAGCCTTATTGATCAGTATATATATATTCATATTGCAAATTGTAAGCAGGGGACTCATTCTGCTAAAGATAGGTCTGAAGTTTCGGGAACTGGAAGAAAACCTTGGGCTAACAATAAGGTCGAGAAAGCTAGAGCAGGAGATTTAAAATCTAATATTTTTAGGCATGGCGGAGTTTCTCATGGACCTCAACCTTCAAATGTAAATTTGTCTATGCCTCAAAAAATGAGAAGGGCAGCCTTATACAGTGCTCTTAGTGAATATATGAAAGATGATAAACTCATGTTTATTGATTCTATTTCCATTGATTCTAAAAGAATGACTAAGTCTGCTTCTGACATATTAAAAGACTTAAAATTAGATAAAGATAAAAGAGTATTAGTTTTGATGGAAGATGTTGATGATAATGTAAAAAAAGCGTTTTCTAATATTAAAAATGCAAGAATTTTATCATCAAAATTTTTAAATGCTTATGAGGTTGAATATCATAATAGAGTTATTTTTACGGAGGGGGCAATAAAAATGATCCCTGGATATAAAAGTGTATGAAGATAGCAGATGTTTTAATAAAACCAATAATTTCTGAAAAAATATTGAAGCTTTCATCTTCCAGTGAAGGCAGTGGTGGATGGTACGCTTTTGAAGTTGCAAAATCTTCTGATAAATTTGGTATAAAAATGGCAGTATCTAGGGCTTTTGGAGTAGATGTTATTAAGGTTAGGATGTTATCGTCTAAAGGTTCAAAGGTAAGAGATGTTAACAAAAAAACTTCTCTTGTTAAAAATAAGAGGCCTGATAGTAAAAAGGCTTATGTAAAGCTTGCAAAGGGTCAGATTATTAATTTACTAGGTGAAGATAAGAAAGAAGAGAAGAAAAAAAAGGGGAAGAAAAAAACAGTAAAAGTATCCTCTAGTAATAAAAATGTTTTAAAGAGTAAGGAGAAAGAAAATGGTAGCAAGAAATAATAGTATAAAATCATATAATCCAACTACCCCAACTTTGAGACACACTCATCTTGTAGCAAGAGTTGGCATGAAAAAAAATAGGCCATTAAAATCTTTACTAAAGAAGGTTAAAAGTCACTCTGGTAGGAATGTAAGAGGTGTAATTACTGTTAGGCATCAAGGTGGTGGTGTGAAAAGAATGTATAGGGTAATTGATTTTAAAATGGATAAGTATAATGTGCCTGCTAAAGTAGTTTCAATAGAATACGATCCTTACAGGAGTGCTAATATTGCACTTATTAGCTATGCAGATGGCGAAAAAAGGTATATAATCTGCCCTGAAGGTCTTTTGGTAGGAAATTCAGTAATATCAGGAGATAATGTGGAAGCTAGAGTTGGAAATTCTATGCCTCTATCAAGTATCCCTGTTGGAAGTGAAATTTACAATATTGAACTTACAAGGGGGAAAGGTGGTGCCCTAGTGAGATCTGCAGGAAATCTTGCAAAATTACAATCTCTTGATGGTAAGCTTGCTTTAGTTAAGTTACCTTCTGGGGAGGTACGTTATGTTGAAGCAGGAAATTATGCTACTATTGGTAGAGTTGGAAACGCAGAATGGGCAAATAGAAAATTGGGAAAGGCAGGTAGATCAAGATATTTAGGAATACGACCTTCTGTTAGAGGTATGGCAATGCATGCAGAACAGCATCCTCATGGAGGAGGAGAAGGTAAAGGTCAGGTTGGTAGAATTGGGAAAGATATTTGGGGAAACAGAAGAGGAACTCTAACAAGAAATAATAAAAGAACAAATAAATATATAGTTACAAGAAGAAAAGGTAAAAAAGGATATAGAAAAAATGGCTAGATCATCAAAAAAAGGTCCATATGTGGACGAAAAATTATTAATAAAAGTACAGAAGCAAAAGATTTCTGGGGATAGAAAGCCTATTAAAACATGGGCAAGGAATTCCACAATCTCTCCTGAGATGGTAGGTTTTACTATTGCTGTACATAATGGTAAAACTCATATTCCTGTTTTAATTAATGAATCAATGGTAGGTCATAGGCTTGGTGAGTTTTCTATAACAAGATTATTTAGAGGCCATAGTAGGCAAGGTAAAATTGCTCAAAATCAAGGTAGTATTGGTAGAGTTGAACAGAGTTAATTATGGAAAATAAAGAATTTGCAGTTGCACAAATAAAGAATGTTAAGGGTTCAGCTCAAAAAGCTAAGCTTGTGGCTGATATGATAAAAGGAATGGAGATTGAAGATGCTTTGGATATTTTAAAATTTGTAAATTATAGGAATGCACCTACATTGTATAAAGTACTTAAAAATGCTTTAAATAACGCAGAGGCTAAGAATCTTCCTAAACCGTACAAATTTGAAGTGTCTGTTGGTAAGGGGAGATCGCTTAGAAGATATAGGTTTAAGAGTCATGGGCATATTGAAATTCTAAATAAAGGTTATTGTAATATATCTGTAAAAATTAGTACAAAATAAAATTATGGGACAAAAAGTTCATCCAACAAGTTTAAGGTTGGGAATAAATAAAAATTATAAATCTTTGTGGTTTGCTGAAGGAAAACAATATGTAAAACAGCTTCATGAGGATTTGAAGGTAAGAAAATTCCTTAAAGCTGCTATTAGTATTGCAGGAGTTGAGGATATTGTGATAAAACGGTCTTTAAATAATGCAATTATCGATATAATTGTTGCTCGTCCTGGTGTAGTAATTGGTAGAGGAGGAAAAGGTCTTGAAGAATTAAAGAAAAAATTAGATGTAATGCTTGGCACTTCTGTTCATTTGAATGTTAAAGATGTAAAAAAACCTGAACTGTCGGCTGTACTTGTAGCAAAGAATATAGCTGAAGGTATTCAAAAAAGGGTATCGTATAAATTTTTAATGGACAAGGAATTAGAAAAAATTAGGGAAGCTGGTGCACTTGGTGCTAAAATTGAGATTTCTGGAAGAGTTGGTGGTTCTGAAATCCATAGAACTGAAAAGAAAAAATTTGGAACAGTTCCTTTACATACACTTAAGGCAGATATTGATTATTATGATGCTTATGCAAAGACTATTGGTTTTGGTATTTTAGGAGTTAAGGTCTGGATTTATAAGGGTAATAAAACATTTATAGAAGAGGAAGAATAATTTTTATGTTAATGCAACCAAAAAGACAAAAATATAGAAGATCATTTAGAGGAGACTTAGATAAAGTTGCAAATGTTGGTATGGGGTTATCTTTTGGAGATTATGGATTGAAAGCAGTGGAAAGTGGTCTACTTTCTGCTAGAGAAATTGAGTCAGCAAGGAAAACTATTGCTCACTATACTAAAAGAGGAGGGAAGGTATGGATTAGAGTCTTTCCTTATCTACCTCAAACTTCAAAGGCAGCTGGAGTTAAAATGGGTTCTGGAAAAGGAAATGTTATGAGTTTTTCTACCCCTGTTAGAGCTGGTAGTGTGATTTTTGAGATTGTTGGTATTTCTAATGAAATGGCAAAGCAGGCATTTAAGTTAGCTTCATGCAAACTTTCTGTAAAAACTAAATTTGTAAATAGTGAAGATGAATATTAATGAAATTAGAAAAATGAAGGAATCTGATATTATATCTGAAATTAAGAAACTCAAAGAGAAGCTTCTTTCTGAAAGGATGAGTATAAAAATGCAAGTTATACAGAAGATGAGTAGTGAAGGAATTAATGTTTCGAAGATTAAAGTAATGAAAAAAGACCTTGCAAAGTTTTATACAATTCTCAAGGAAAAAAAGGTTTTATTTGCAATTAATCAAAAAAAAGAAGAAATAAAAAATGAAGAAACAAGAAAATAAATCAAAATTAAGAAAGTTTATAGGTAAGATTGTGTCACTAAATTTAGAGAAATGTGTTAAGGTTGAGGTTGTATCTTACAAAAAACATCCTAAATATAAGAAATTTATGAGACAGAAGACAAATTTCTTAGTAAGGTGTGATAATTCTAAGGATTTAGTTTTAGGAGATAAAGTATCGTTTAGGGAATCTAGACCTTTATCTCGTAAAATAAGATATATATTTATAGATAAAGTTTAATTTTTTATGTTACAGAGAGAATCTAAATTAAAATGTATTGATAATACTGGTGCCAAGGAGTTGAAGATAATAGGTACTATAGGAAACTCTTTTAGAAGATTTTCTTCTTTAGGAGACATTGTTCGTTGTTCTGTAACTAAAGCAAATCCTTCTGGAAATGTTTCTATGCATGACAAAGTTTTTGTTGTTATAGTAAGAACTAAAAAGGAATGTAGAAGGAAAGATGGTTCTTATATAAGGTTTGATGATAATGCAGGAGTTATAATTGATAGTAAGAGCATGGATCCTATAGGAAGTGCAGTATTTGGTCCAGTTGCAAGAGAAATTAGAGATAAAGGTTTTAATAAGCTTGTTAGTTTAGCTGATGAAGTAATATGAAATTAAGAACAGGAGATACCGTTTTCGTAAGAAGCGGAAACAATAAGGGTAAAAAAGGTAAGATTTTGAGAGTTGTTAATAAGTCTAATAAAGTTTTTGTAGAAGGTTTGGGGTTGTATAAGAGGGCAATGAAACAGAATGGGGTTGTAGATATTCAGAAAGGAATCAAGGTAAACATATTGTCTTTAGTTTGTCCCAAATGCAATAAAAACGTTAGAGTTAAATACTCTTTTAATGAAAATGGTTTTAAGGTTAGAATTTGTTCTAAATGCAAGAGCGTAATTTAAATTTTGTAGTTGGAAGAAATTCTGTCTTATCTTTGCTTCATTCTAAAAGCAAAGTTATTAAGGTTAGAATTGATGTAAATGCTAGTAGTGATGGAAAGATAAGAGAAATTGTAGATCTTTGTAAAACTAGAGGTGTGGCAGTAGAATTTGTTTCACGTATCAAACTTACGGGTAAAGAAAACCAGGGAGTAGATGCATCTTTTGTAGCACCAGATCCTAAAAACATTGAAGATGTTGCTCTCGATAATCCATTCTTTGTAATTTTTAGAGAACTTTTATATAAACAAAACTTAGGTGCAATAATGAGATCTTGTGATATTGCAGGTGTTGGTAGTATAATCTTACCTAAGAAAAATCAAGATATGTTAGGCTCTACTGAAGTTTCGAGAATTTCAGAAGGAGCTTCTTTTAATGTTAACACTGTTAGTGCAAATATTTTTGAAAGTATTGATTTGCTTAAAAAGTATGGAGTGAAGGTTTTTGGAATAGAAGTTTCGGGAGATAAAAGATATTTTGATGAAGATTTGAAAGGTCCTGTAGCATTTCTTTTCGGAGGTGAGGACGCAGCTTTATCTGAACCTTTAATAGCAAGGTGTGATAAAATTCTTTCAATTCCTCAATCCAGTCAAAGTTTTGTCAATTCTTTGAATGTATCGAGTGCTGTTAGTATAGTAATTTTTGAAAAAATTAGACAAGAAAGTTTATGAATAAATTAAAAGAAGAGTATATAAAAAAAATAAAAAGTGAAGTTGGAAAAGAGCTTAAACTAGGTAATGTTAACTCAATTCCTACACTATTAAAGATTGTTATTAACTCAGGAGTTAAATCAAACTTTATTAATACTGAGAATATGGATGCTCTTCGTGATGTTTTGCAATCTATTACAGGTCAATTAGCTGTTGTTACAAAAGCAAGAGAGAGTATTTCCAATTTTCATATTAGGGAAGGTATGGAAATTGGTTTTATGGTAACTCTCAGGGGAAGAAGAATGTGGGATTTTTTTGAAAAGATGGTTTCTGTCGTATTTCCTAGATTTAGGGATTTTAGAGGTTTATCTTTAGGTTCTTTTGATGGAAAGGGTAACTATACTATCGGAATTAAGGACCATACAGTTTTCCCTGAGGTTGCAACAAAGTATATTGATAGGGTAAAATCACTACAGATTACAATTGTTACAACGGCGAAAGATAATCATGAAGCTGAGGTGTTATTAAGACACCTTGGTTTGCCTTTACAAAAGTCTAAATAATATGGCGAGAAAAGCATTAGTTGATAAACAACAGGAAAGAATAAAAAAAGTAAAGTTTTCTTCAAGGAGATATAATAGATGTTCTCTTTGTGGTAGACCTAGAGCATATTTTAGAGACTTTGGGATATGTAGGATTTGCCTTAAGCATTTGGTTGCTGAAGGTAAATTACCTGGAGTCAGGAAAGCATCGTGGTAATTAGTTAATAAAATATTATGGATCCAATATCTGATTTTATAACAAGAATAAATAATGCAATACTGAGGGAGAAAGTTACTGTTTCTGTCCCAAGAAGTCGTATTAAGCTTGAAATAATAAAAACTTTAAAAGAAAAAGGATATATTAAGGATTATGAAGAATTAGATAGAGAAATTGTTGTTAAGCTTAAGTATGTTAAAAGTAAAAGTAGAATATCAGGTATTGTTAGGGTTTCTAAACCAAGTCAGAGAGTATATACATCATACAAAGATATTCCTAAAGTTTTAAATGGAATAGGTGTTTGTATTCTTTCCACTCCAAAAGGAATATTTTCTACAGATATGGCGAGGAAAAATAAAGTTGGAGGAGAAATTATTTGTAAAGTTTGGTAATTATGTCAAGAATAGGTAAAGTACCAATTAAAATTGAAGAAGGTGTCAAGGTTAATGTTGAAGGTAACCTTATTCAGGTTGAAGGTGTAAAAGGGCATCTTGATTTAGAGTTATCACCAAGAGTGTCCATTAAGATATCTGATGATATGATTCATGTTGATAGAAAATCTGATAGCAAAGTAGACTTGGCATTCCATGGTCTTTATCGATCTTTAATAAAAAATATGGTTGAGGGGGTTTCTGTAGGTTTTGTAAAAGAGTTAGAAATTAAGGGTATTGGTTATAGAGCAGAAATAAATAATAGTAAAGATTTAGTTTTGTTTGTTGGATATTCCCATCCTGTTATAATAAAAAAACCTGATGGGATTACTTTTGAAGTTTCAGAAAATGTTAATATTAGAGTTTCTGGGATTTCAAAGCAATTAGTGGGAGAAATTTCTGCGCAAATTAGAAAAGTAAGAAAGGCAGAGCCATATAAAGGAAAAGGTATAATGTATAAAGGTGAGATCATTAGAAGGAAGGCTGGAAAGAGTGGTAAAGCAGCGAGTACATCTTAATATTTATAGATATAAAATTTTATGAAAAGATTAGTAGGTAGAATAAAGAGACATAAAATTGTAAGAAAAAAAATTTTTGGGACTAAAATTGTGCCAAGATTGTCTGTTTTTAGGTCAAATAAGGGTCTATTTGCCCAGCTTATTGACGATGATGCCGGAAATACTTTAATTGGCATGAGCTCTTCTGCAATAAAGGAAGATGGAAAGAAAACAGATATTTCATATAAACTCGGACTTGAATTTGGAAAGGCTTCTGTTGGAAAGAAATATACAAAGGTTGTTTTTGATAGAGGTGGATATAAATTTCATGGTAGAGTTAAGGCATTTGCAGAGGGCGCAAGAAAATCAGGTTTAATTTTTTAATAAAGGAATTATATGGCTCAAGTTGTTGAAAAAACTAAGAAAAAAGACGAAGAGATAAAAGTAAAGAGAGAAGTTCTATCGGAAGAATCAGATCTTAATAAGCCTACTGAGGTCCAATATGAGCATTATGTTCTTGAGACTAAAAGAGTTACAAAAGTAACTAAGGGGGCAAAAAGGTTTAGATTTTCTGCTATGGTTGTGATGGGAAATAAAAATGGTATGGTAGGTATTGGTAAGGGAGTTGGTACGGAACCTAAACTTGCTATAGAAAAAGCAATTAGGAAAGCTAAGGAATCTATGGTTAAGATTAATATTACTGAAAATACAATTACTCATGAAATTAATCAAGATTTCAAAGCTGCTAAATTGATATTAAAACCTGCTGTTGTTGGTACTGGTATAATTGCAGGAAAGAGTATTAAACCTATTTTGGAACTTGCAGGAATAAGGGATATTCTATCTAAAAGATTAGGTTCTTCTAATAAAAAATCAAATATATACTGTTGTATTCTTGCACTTAAAAATTTGAAGCCAAGGTAATATTATGCTTATAAGAGGAAAAATAGTAACAAAAAGAAAAAAAATTATCGGTCGTGGATATGGCTCTGGTAAAGGAGGTCATACAGCTTCTCGTGGAACTAAAGGACAAGGTAGTAGGACAGGATATAACCCATCTCCTTTCTTTGAAGGAGGACAAAATCCTGTTATAAAAAGTATGCCTTATCTTCGTGGTTTTAAAAGAAAGAAGCGTCCAATATCAATATTAAAATTTTCTGATCTTGAAAAACACTTTAATGATGGTGATAAAATAGATTTAGCTATTTTGAAAGAAAAAAAATTAATAAAATCTGATAAAGTCAAGATTTTAAATAATGGAAAAATTTCAAAAAGTTTTATTTTTGGAGATGAAATAAAATTTTCAAGTTCTGCCTTTAAGGAAATAGAAAAGATTAAAGGTAAGAAAGAATAATGTTATGCAAAGATTTTTAAAGATAATATCAGATATTTACAATACTCCTGATGTTAGAAAGAAAATCATATTTACAGCTCTTCTTTTATTAGTTTTTCGTGTATTTGCTTCAATTCCTGTTCCTGGTATTAATGTTTCTGTATTATCTTATATTTTTAAAAGTAACCAGGCCTTAAATTTCTTAAATATTTTTTCAGGAGGGACATTAAGCACTGCTGCTATTGTTGGTATTGGTTTAGGACCTTTTATTACATCTACTGTTATTTTTCAATTTCTTGTTTATCTTGTTCCTCATTTTAAAGATTTGTCTGAACAAGGTGAACATGGTCAAAAAATTATTACACAATATACAAGAATTCTTACAATTCCTATAGCTATGCTTCAATCATATGGTATTTATAGATTTCTTGGCGCAGTATCTGCACAGCCTATTGTCTCTTCCCTTTCTATTGAAGGGTTAATTACATTCATTATGACAATGACTGCGGGATCAATTTTTTTAATGTGGCTTGGGGAACTTATTTCTGAATATGGTGTTGGAGATGGTATATCTTTTCTTATTATGGCGGGTATTCTAGCCTCAATGCCTGAATCAATTATAGGTACTATACAGAGTCAAAATTTAAACGGAATAGTAATTGTCGTTCTTATACTCCTCTTTATACTAATGATAGTTGGTATTATCCTTATTAATGAATCTACCCGAAATATTCCTGTAAACTATACTAGGATGGCCAGAGGTATGCAGCTTGTTGGTGGCAGTAAATCGTATATTCCTATGAAGATAAATACTGCTGGAGTTATGCCAATAATATTTGCTTTATCTATTCTTTTAATTCCTCAAGAGTTATCTAAAATATTAGAATCATCAAAGATATTTATAGTACATAACATTTCTACATTCGTATATAACACGCTCTCTAATCAGTTATATTATGGATTAATTTATGCTCTTCTTATTGTATTTATGACATTCTTTTATACATTTATTGTCTTTAAACCAGAGGATGTTGCAAAAAACATTCAGAAACAGGGTGGTTTTATTCCTGGATTTCGCCCAGGAAGACAAACAGAAGATTATATTTATGTAGTCCTAATGAGACTTACTTTTGTAGGGGCAATATTTTTGGCAATCATAGCTGTTATTCCTCTTTTTGTACAAGCTTATACAAATATAACTACGATTAGCATTGGTGGCACTAGCATACTGATTATTGTTACTGTTATACTTACCCTGATTAGGAATATAAGATCCCATCTTATTAGTAAGTCATATACCAGTTATATGTAATTTAGAATATCTTTACTTTTTATAAAAGTTCTTCTATTATGTAATTCATGATTACTGAATATGGTTTTTTTCTTGATATTCTTGTTTGTTTTTTAATATCTTTAAAATTGATCTACAATCTTTTTACTAAGGGAAAATCAAATTTTACAATGTACTTTTTAATGTTTTTCTTATCATTTACAGTATTTTTTATATTTTTTGTAGCTCCCTTTTTTCTATACCATGGTAATATTCCCGCATTTAATCAGGATATGAATCTTTACTATGCTATCGCTCATATATTTTTGTATATTGGTTTCTCTTTTCTAGTTGTACTTGTTGTTGATACCTTTAATATATTAAAAAAATATGAATGGATTATATTTATTTTAGGTCTTATTTTTGGAACTATTATATCTATTGTAAATTTTACACATCAAGGTAATGCTCATTTAGATTTGTTGCAGGGAATCGTTGTATTCAATCCTCCACAAATCATAGGTATCCTAATAGGTATTTTTTCTATTCTATCCTTAGGACTATCGGGATTTATTTTTTTTAGATATGGACTTAAGTTATCTGGTATTGCAAGGAAACGTTCATTAATTATTGCTCTTGGTATACTTCTACTTATGATTGCTGGTCCTATGAATGATAATGTTTCTACCCCTTCTCTCGCATTGGTGGCATTTGTATTAAGTTCTATTGCAAATATTACTCTTGGTATTGGAGCAGGTTACTTTACTTAATCCTTATAGAACAATAGGAATTTTAATTTCTGAGGTTACTAAGTTTGCGTAATCCTTAAATACTCTCATATTAGTTTTGGTACTTTTAGCGTATTCACTAGCAATATAAAGTCCAAAGCCTTCTCCCTTCCCTTCTTTTGAAGATTTTATTATAGGAGATGAGTAGTCTACATTTTCAAATTGTTCATTATAGTTTTGTATATATATTTCGACTCTCTTACCAACCTCTTGCGTTTTAACTGATATTATTGCTGAATTCGATGAATACTTCATTGCATTTTCTAGAGTGTTAAAAATTATTGTTTTTATCTTATTTTTGTCATTATTAAGTTGTAATGTCTCTCTTGTGTATGGCAAATAACTGATTTGTAAATTTTTCATTGCTACGTATGGGTATAGTTCCTGAAACACTTCCGTGAATATTTGATTAAAATTAAATACTGTTATATTATTTGGTTCCTGATTCAATATTGAAATTCTGTTTGTAACACTATTCAAAAATAACCTTAATTTCATTTTGAGTAATTCAATATTTTCTACATTTGATATATTTTCTAAATACTCTCCCATTATTTTCTTTATATTAGATAGAAAATTTGTCTGTTGCCTTTGATTATCTATATATATATCAACTTGCCCTTGTCTTTCTATAAAATCTTCAACCTGGTTATTTCTATCTTCTCCAAAAACTCTATATATTTCTGATGTTATTATTATAGATATGTTAAATAGTATAAAAGCATAAGGTGATATCCCTACTTTTTGAAAAATATCCAGGGCAATTAATGAAATATCTATTGCTATGACATATATATATCTATATTCTGGTGTATAGATTGAATTTATTAGAATGGGGTATATGAAGATAAATAGGTACGGATTTATACTTCCTATATAAAATCCATATGTAGTTAATATTAAAAATATTCCTGAAATAAATATGATACTAATGTCTATGATACTCCATATATATGATCTTTCCTTTTTTTGAACTAACAAATTTATTGGGATGGTAAATATCAGAGGAAGGATTATAATTTCATAAGAAATAGGGTTTATCCCATTATTTTTTAGAAAGTAAAAGTTTAATGCATTTAGTATAGACAGTAGGATAAATACTATTGTTGATGTTTGTGCAAACATTATTGTTCCGTTTTTGATGTGGCTGTTTTCTTGATCCATAATTTATACTTTTAAGAATGAAATTGACAGTTCATTCTCCTCTAGGCTGAATTCTCCACCTGTCAGTTTTTGGTAGATATGTACTGTATCTATCCATAGGGAGTTTTTGTGTGTGTCAGATATAGTACCTTTTTGAAGATAGGATACTATTTTGTTAGGAAATGTAAACTTTACTTTTATAAATTGTGCTACTTGAGATATATTGATTTTAATCTTTTCAATGTTGTTTTCCTTTACAAAAATAATCAATCCCATAAGTACCCACTTAATATTTTCTTTATCAGTAAGAGCTATCTCATTTGTATTGATTTCATATTCTATTGGAAAATTTTCTATTTGAAGTAATTTTTGTCCTTCCTTTATCTCTTCTGCTATATCTGTCATTGAAAGTTGGAATCTTACATTCTTCAATTCATACTGTCTTTGAATGAATGTGTTTTTTAAAAGTGTTAGTGTTTTATATGAAGAGTATGTAATATCTTTATTGTTTGATATTTTAATTATTTCATTTATTATTCCACTTATTGATATATTATCATATCTTATTGTCATCTTATGAAGTTTTTCTCTCTTTTTCTCCCCTTTTACCATTTCATTAAATTTGTTTATTTTTCTCCATTTTGCTTCAAATTGTTGTCTTATAAATGTAAGCATATATAAAATTGTTACGAATATTATAATAAATGGAGATTCCTTATATATGTACAATAGTGAAAGTGCTTCTAGTATAAAAAATGTTATCAAATACGATAATTTTTTTGTAACATAAGTCATTGCAATTGAAAGTATTATAAAGATTATTAGTGTAATAATTTGTGTTTGTGCTGCAATAGGATTGTATACACTTGATACTGTTATAAGTAGTACTATCCAGCTTGCATATCTAATCCATTGTTTATTAATTAAGTTAGATATAAAGCTGGATGCTACTGTAAATGTAACTCCTAGGAAGTATATTTCCAATATAGATATATTTATGCCTCTATTTTCTATTCTTGCTACTTCTACTAATTGAAAAAGTAGTATAGAAATTAAGGATATATTTATTATACCGAATATATCAAATTTGAATCCCATGTAAGATTTCATATTTCAATATCTATATTACAACAATATGGTATTCTATGGTATCATTTAGAGTATGATATTGTCATTTATTGGTCCATCGGGGTGTGGTAAAGGTACTCAGGCTAACCTTTTTTCTCAAAGGAAGAATTTTAAAGTTTTTTCAACAGGAGATATATTAAGAGATGAATTTTTTAGAAAAACGGATTTAGGTATATCTTTATTTGAAAAGTATTGGAAGTCGGGAAAATGGGTACCTGATGATATAGTTTCAGAACTTTTGTTTGATAGAATTAACAAAGATTCTTTTCCAGAGAATGTAATCTTTGACGCGTACCCAAGAACTAAGAATCAAGCTATAATTTTAGATCAATTTTTATCTTATAACGGAGTAAATTTAAACTTTGTTATAAACTTTGTATTAGAAGATGACACTTCACGTGATAGAATTATAGGAAGAGAGAAAGAAGAGAAAAGGCTTGATGTTTCTGATGAAGCTATCTCTAATCGTTTAGAGAATTACAGAAATAATTTTAATGATATCTGTGATTTCTATAAAGGAAAGATATTTAATATTAATGGGGAAGATAGTGTTGAAGGTGTTTATAATTCTATCTTGAGTATAGTTTATGGTGCCAAAGAGTAAAGTAGAAATTGAATATATGACAAAGGGAGGGAAGATTCTTGCATCTATTCTTTTAAAATTAAAGAGGTTTACTGTTATTGGTGTTTCAACTAGGAGTATTGATAAAATAGCCTTGTCTCTTTGTAAGGAAAATTTAGTCAAGCCAGCTTTTTTAGGTTATGATAGTTTTCCTGCTTCTTCATGTATTAGCATTAATAATACTATTGTGCATGGTATTCCTTCTGATTATGTAATTAAGGATGGAGATTTAGTTTCTATTGACTTTGGAATCATATATAAGGGGTTATATCTTGATGGTGCTACATCTTTCCAAGTAGGGAAAAGTGATCCTAATGTAGAATCTTTTCTCCATGCCGGGAAAATTTCCAGAGATGAAGGTATTAAGGCTTCCGTAGCTGGGGCTTATGTTTCTGATATAGCTGCTTCTATGGAAAGTCCTGTTTTGAAGGGAGGGTATTCTGTCGTAAGGGAACTTACTGGGCATGGTATTGGTTATCGTCTACATGAAAAACCTTTTATTCCTGGATACTCGATTTCTGAAAAAGGTATGCAGATTACTGACGGAATGACTTTGGCAATTGAGAGTATGATTAGCATGGGATCTCCAGAAATTGCAGAAAAAGATAATGGATGGGATTTGTATACTAAAGATGGTTCTTTAACTTGTCATTTTGAACATACAATCCTTGTATCAGGAAATACTCCTAGAATATTGACTCAACTATAAATTACTCCTTTTATTGTAAAAGGATTTTTTCAATGTTATATTGGTATAGATAACATTAAAACTGCCTATGTAATTTATGTATCTTATAATTATTATTTCTGCGGTTACAATATTTGTTCTATTAATACTTCTTTTTGTTGTAATTCTTTTAAAAACTTCGTCGAAGTATATAAATGTAGAAAGAAATGCAAAAAAAATACTAGAAGATGCTAATAAAAAAGCAAAAGAAGTGATTGATGATGCAATGACTAAGTCACACGATTTAGAGACAATATACAAAGAAATAGAAGAAAATTTTAAAAAGAGCGCTTCAGATGCTATTCTGTCTAAGATTGATAGTATCAAAAATTTGCAATTTGATAATTCCATTTTAGAGGAGCAAAAGGGAGAATTAATATCTAACCTTAAAGGTATTCAAGATAAAATTTCTGAGGATATAGAGAAGTATGGAGGTGAATATGTTCACTCTTTTGAGGAATTGAGTGCCTCCTTAAAGACTATATCCTTGAAGATGTCTGATAGTGCAAATGTTGCAATCCAAAATTTTGGAAAGATGAATACTGAGATCTATGACAAGCTTCTTAGTGATACCCAAAATAAGGTGTCACAAATTCTGGATAAGATTGAGAGTGATGAATTAAAAAAATTTGAAGATTTGTCATCTTCTTTTAATTCAGATATAGAGAATATTCAGGCAAAAATAAAAGATGTTTTAATAAAAAATTCTTCTAAAATTATGACACAGGTAATAAAGGATGTACTACATCTTAGCGTATCCTTAGCTGATCAGGAAGAGTATATAATGTCTGTTTTGGAAGAGCATATAGAAGATATTAAAAATGGAATCTAAAAAAATACTTCAAAAAATTATTGATTATAAATATCTTTTAGAAATTCTTTCTTATCTTAAGGAATATATTTCTCTTTTAGAAGATAAAAAAAGAAAATCTAAATTCAATATCAGTGAAGGTAATATAAGTATAAATCCTTTATTAGATAATTTTCTAGAATCTGTTGATTTAAAATTAGATGATATTTCTTCTGCTCAAAAGCTAAAAGATATTTTGGAAGATATAAAAAAGAATGCCAAAGTCTTTACGGTGATACTTTCAGATTCACCTAATGATGACCTGAGACGTAAGGTGGCTAAATTCTTTTTTGATTCAATTTCTCAGTATAGATTAATGAAATTTAATGTTTCCCCTGATATAGGTGGAGGAATTGTATTAAAAACACCAACACGTTATTTTGATTTCTCGTATTACAAAATGCTTGAGAATAGTGAAGATAATGTAGCTTCTTTGATAAAACAATATGAAATATGACTTTAAAGAAAATATACATACAGATTCTATTATAGGAGAAGTTATCTCTTCAAACGAGTTCTTATGCGAAGTCTCAGGTCTTTCTCATCATAAAGTTGGTGCAATTATTCTTTTTGAGTCTAATTCCATTGGTTTTATACAAAAAATAACAGAAGAACATTCCATTGTTGTATTAATTACTAACTTAGGAGTTATGCCTGGTGAGACGGCTCTTTTATATAAAGATGATATAGAAATTCCTGTTGGGGATAAATTTCTTGGTAGGGTGATTGATATTTTTGGAAATCCTGTGGATCAAAAAGGTAAGATTGAATCAGAATATTCATCTCCTATATTTCGTCCTTCATACCCTATTATTGAACGAGATAGTATTGTTAAACAAATAGAGACGGGTATTATTCTTGTAGACACTTTATTTCCTTTGGCATATGGGCAAAGAGAAGTTATTTTAGGTGGTATGAAGACGGGAAAGACAACATTTTTAAAAGAACTCGTTTCAAATCAGAACAGCGATGTTATTATTATATATGTTCTGATAGGTAAAAAAGCAGAAGAAGCTGATGATATA